>DASYPG010000230.1:0-9007 GCA_036006885.1 Burkholderiales bacterium
GGCGTTCGTGGCGGCGGCCCGCGAGCTGCTGCGCGATCGCGATCCGGCGTTCGCCGCCGAAGCGCTGAGCCTTCCGGCCGAGACTTTCCTTGCCGAGCAGCTCGAGGTGGTCGATCCCGACGCGCTGCACGAGTCGCGCAACCGCCTGCGGCGCGAGCTCGGCAAGCAGCTCGAGAAAGATCTCCTTTCGCTTTACAAGGAGCTGGAAAGCGAGAGTGCCTACTCGCCCGACGCCCAGTCGATCGGCCGGCGGGCGCTGCGCAACCTGTGCCTCTCCTATCTCGTCGAGGTCGGCCGTTCGGCGCTGGCCTACGAGCAGTTCGGCACCGCCGGCAACATGACCGATATGATGGCCGCGCTCACGGCGCTCGCCAACAGCGAGTGCCCGGAACGCCAACCGGCGCTCGACGCCTTCTATGCGCGCTGGCAGCACGAGCCGCTGGTGGTGGACAAGTGGCTCGCGGTGCAGGCCACCTCGCGCCTGCCGGGGACGCTCGCACGAGTGCGCGAGCTACTGTCGCATCCGGCATTCGACATCAAGGTGCCCAACAAGGTGTACGCGCTGATCCGCGCCTTCGCGTCGAACCACGTGCGCTTCCACGCCGGCGACGGCTCGGGCTACGCCTTCCTCGGCGACCAGGTGATCCGGCTGGATGCGCTCAATCCGCAGGTCGCCGCCCGCATGGCGCGCGCCTTCGACCGCTGGAGGAAGTTCGACCAGGAAAGGCAGGCGAAAGCGAAGGCCGCGCTCGAGCGCATCCGCGATACCAAGAGCCTCTCGCGCGACGTCGGCGAGATCGTGACCAAGGCGCTGGCGTAGACGAAGTCAGTCCGCCCTGATGTTCGCGGCGCGCGCGATTTTCGTGAAGATCGCGACGTCCTCGCGTATCAGCCGGTCGAAGGCCTCCGGGGCGTCGGGGCGCGGCTCGATGCCGATCGCGGCCCAGCGCGTCTTCAACTCCGGCTCGGAGAGCACGCGCGAGATTTCGCGGTTCAGCTTGGAGATGATCGGCCGCGGCACCGCCGACGCGGTGAGCAGGCCGAACCAGAGCTGCGACTTGTAGCCGGGCACGCCCGCTTCGTCGAGCGTGGGCAGATCGGGAAGGAGCGGGTCGCGCTCGAGCGACGACACCCCCAGGCCGACCAGCCTGCCCTCGCGCACGGGAGCGACCGCGTTCGCGATCGGCGCCATGAAGAACTGCACCCGGGCGGTCATGGTGTCGCCGAGCGCCTCCGGGATGCCCTTGAAGGGCACGTGCACCACGTCGATTCCCGCCATCGAGCGGAACATCTCGCCCGCGAAGTGCGTGCCACTGCCCACGCCCGCCGACGAGAAGTTCAACTGCCCGGGCTTCGCCCTCGCCGCCGCGACGAGCTCGGCGACGCTTTTCACTCCGAGCGACGGCGGCACCACGAGCACGTATTTCGAGGTCGCGGTGAGCGTGACGCCGGAGAGATCGGCGAACGTGTCGTAAGGCAGCTTGGGGTAGATCGCCGCGGCGATGGCATGCGCCGAGCTCACCGAGAGCAGCGTGTAACCATCGGGCGCCGCGCGCGCCACCATGCCCGCCGCCACGGTGCCACCGGCCCCGGGACGGTTCTCCACCAGCACCTGCTGCTTCCAGCTCTCGCCAAGCTTCTGCGCGATGTAGCGCGCCGTGATGTCGGGCCCGCCACCCGGAGTGAAGCCGACCACGATGCGGATCGGCTTCGCCGGAAAGTCTGCGGCAGCATCGCTTTGCGCTTGAGCGTAAACCGGCAGCACGGCAAGAACGAAGCTAAGGACAAGTGCTTTTCTCATGGGAAACAGCATAGCGCGGCCGAGCGCATAATGCGCTCCCATGACCGGCCTGGTGGCGGCGACCGCGGCGTTTCTGCTCACGCACTTCGTGACGAGCACACCGCTGCGGCCGAGGCTCGTCGGCGCCTTGGGCGAGTGGCCCTACCGCGGCGTCTATTCGCTCGTCGCCCTTGTTACATTGGTCTGGATGATCTGGGCCTATTCTGGCGCTCCGCGCGAACAGTTGTGGACGGGACTCAGGGAGCTTCCGCGCCTGGTGATGCCGCTCGCCTTCATCCTCATCGCCTGCGGCTATGCGCGCAATCCGACGATGGTCGGCGCGGACAAGCTGCTCAAGAGCGACGACCCTGCGCGCGGCATCATCCGCATCACGCGCCACCCGATCATGTGGGGCGTCATGCTGTGGGCCACCACGCACCTACTCGCGCGCGGCGAGGCTGCGGCGACGGTGTTCTTCGGCGGCTTTCTCGTGCTCGCCGCGCTCGGCACGATCCTGATGGACCGCCGCAAGAGCTCGAATCCGGATTTCCGCCGCTTTGCCGAAGTAACCTCCAACATCCCCTTCGTGGCGGTCCTGCAGGGCCGCAACCGGATCGTGTGGCGCGAGATCGGCTGGAAGCGGCCGTCGATCGGGATCGCGCTCTTCGTGGTGGTGTTCTTCCTCCACCCCTGGATCAGCGGCGGCGCGCGGCCGTAGGCGTTGCCGCGGCAGCCGCTGCCTTGCGCGCGGACGGCTGCGCATGCATCGCTTTCGCGACCTCGCGCGCACACTCGACGAAGCGCTCGACCGGCGGACTCAGGGTCCGGTTCCTGAGCGTGACGATCAGCGCGGGCGGCTGCGGCATCGGCACGTCGAGCGGCAGCTCCCTCAGTGAATAGAAGCCGGGATTGAACCGCAGGATCGAGACTGGAAGCACGGCGATGAACCGGCCGCTCATGGCCAGAATGCTCCGCAGATGCACCGAGAACGTCGTAATGCTCACCGGAGACGCCAATCCAGCCCTGCGGAATGCTTCGATGACGGCGGCCCCGCCGGGCGTATCGGAGGCGGGCGAGATCAGCGCCGCGTCGGCGAGGTCCGTGAGATCGATTCTGCGGCGGCGCGCCAACGGGTTTTTCGACGCCGCGGCGAAGCAGATCCGGTCGCTAAACAGCACCTCGGCGTGCAGCTGCTCGCCCAGGTCCTGTTCGAGCGGCCTTGGCGGCAGCGTCAGCACGACGTCGACTTTTCGTTCATGCAACGCGGCGAAGCCGGTCTCATGGCCGGCGGTCGGCAATACGTGCAGCCTGACCTTCGGATACCGCGAGGAAAAGCGTTCGATCACCGATGGCAGGACCCCGGCCGCGATCGACTCGGTGCACGCGACGCGCACTTCTCCCGTCGTCGGATCGGCCAGGAACTCGATCTCCTTGACTCCTGACCTCAGCTCGTCGAAAGCAGCCTGGCCGCGCCGCGTCAAGGCTGCGCCGTACACCGTGAGCTCGACGCCGCGTGGCGTGCGGTCGAGCAGCGGCACCTGCAGGGCGTGCTCGAGCGCGGCGATCGACTGCGAGACGGCCGACTGCGACATGCCGAGATGCGTCCCTGCCTTGGCCATGCTGCCTTGCTGCACGGCCGCGAACAGGACATGCAAGTCGCGCAGCCGCACCCTGCGGCCGATCCGGCTGTCCCAGTTGCGCACCTTAGGCATTAGGGCATTTTGGCATTAGCAATTACTAATGGCTGCATCTTGAAATCACGCTTCTCCTTTTAGCACCGCCGAGCCTATTGTTCAACGCATGATGAGAGCCCGAACCCGAGCCTGCGCCGCCCTCCTCGGTCTCGCCACGACCGTCGCCGCAATCGCCGCGGAGCCCTGGCCGCAACGCCCGGTACGCCTTATCGTGCCGTTCGGAAGCGGCGGCGGGCCCGACGTCGCGGCTCGCCTTTATGCCGAACGGCTGGCCGGCGGATGGAAGCGGCCGGTGATCGTCGAGAATCGCCCCGGAGCCGACGGGCTCGTCGGTGTCGGTGCTTTCGCAGGCATGCATGACGATCACGCGCTGCTGTTTTCCCCGGCAGCACCGATCACCGTCTTTCCGTTCACGCAAGACCACCTCGCCTATGATCCGTCGCGCGATTTCGTGCCGATCGCGTCGGCCATCGACACTTTCGGTTCGCTCGCGGTACCCGCATCGCTGAAGGTCGAGTCGCTTGCAGAGCTCGTGACGCTGGCGCGGGCCCAGCCGGGCACGCTCAATTGCGCCACCGGAGGAGGCGCCTTTCCGACCTTGTTGGCCGGCTTTGCGAAGGTGGCCGGCCTCGACGTCGTCCAGGTCCCCTACCGCGAGCAGACCCTCGCCATTCAGGACCTCGTGGAAGGACGCGTCCAGTGTCTGGCGACCTCCCTTACCGCGCTCCTGCCGCTCGCGAAAGCGCGAAAGATCCGTCTGCTCGCGGTGACCAACAAGAGGCGCGCCCCGGTCGCACCCGAGGTCCCGACGGCGGTCGAAACCGGCTATCCCGAGCTTGAATTCGAAGGACTGGTGGGCTTCTTTGGCGGTCGCGACATGCCGCCTGCGCTGCGCGACCGGATTTCGGCCGACGTCCGCGCTGTCGCCGCAGACCCGGTCCTCGTCGAGCGTCTGGCTGCGGCGGGACAGATCGTCCGTGCGAGCACCGCCGCAGAATTCGCCGGCGCCATCGAAGAACAGCGTGCCAGGATCGAGGCCATTGTCCGCCTCATCCGGGCGCCCCGCTAATGTTCTACGAACCGGACAAGGACGACCACGGGCTGCCGTACAACCCGTACAAGTCGATCGTGGTGCCGCGCCCGATCGGCTGGATTTCAACCTTGAGCCGTGACGGCGTCGTCAATCTCGCGCCGTACAGCCAGTTCAACAACCTCGCGTACGATCCGCCGTACGTGATGTTCTCCGGAAATTCGTTTCCCGGCACGGGACGTCGCAAGGACAGCGTGAAGAACGCCGCGGACACCGGCGAGTTCGTGGTGAACATGGCGACCTACGAGCTGCGCGAAGCTGTCAACATCACTTCGCAGTTCCTGCCGCCGGAGACCGACGAGGCTGCGCTTGCCGGTCTCGACATGATCCCCTGCCGCCTCGTCAGGGCACCACGAGTCGCCGCCTCGCCCGTCCACCTCGAGTGCAGGTTCCACTGCGTCGTGGCTTTGCCGGCCAACGCCTTCGACCAGGTTCACCACGTCGTAATCGGCCGCGTCGTCGGGGTGCACATCCGCGACGATGTCCTTACGGCCGAAGGAAAGCTCGATGTGGTGAAAATCCGCCCGCTCGCGCGGCTCGGCTATTTCGACTACACGACGGTGGACTCCATGTTCACCATGCCGCCCTGCGGGGCGGGCCTCCAGGTGCGCGAAGCCGGCCTGGAGGGTCGGCCGTCTCGCTCCGCAGGGCTAGCCTGACGAACTACTGCACGCGCGCAAACTTCTGCGCGCGGCGCCCGGTGCCGACCTCCGCGGTGTACAGGCCTTTTCATGGTCTCTCCTCCGAAGAATTACGGCCCTGACGAATTCTGAAGCTTGCGCTGGACGCGCTGATCGAATTTCGCGACATTGACGACCACGCGCTGGTGGTTGCCGTCGCCGATGACCTCCCTCTCATCGCGCGCCTCGACGCGGAAATCCACCGTCCTGCCTTCGATCCGCGTCACTTCCGCCGTCGCGGTGACCCGCATCCCGACCGGCGTGGCGGCGATGTGGCGCACATCCAGGTGGGTGCCGAGGCTCTGATAGCCCGCGGGAAGCAGGTGCTCGACGGCGGCGAGCGCGGCCGCCTCGATCAGGTTGATCATCACGGGCGTGGCCAGCACGCGCACCTTGCCGCTGCCGATGCTCGGCGCCGTGTGCTCGTCGCCGACGACGAGCGACGCGCTGCCGCGCAGCCCGGCGACAATTTTGCCCTCCTGCATTGCAGCATGGTAACCGTACAATGTGGCCCTATGCGAAGTCTCCTCCTGCTCGTCCTCATGGCCTGCGCTGGTTTGGCGCAGGCCTGGCCCACAAGACCAGTCACCTTCATCGTGCCCTACCCGCCCGGCGGCGGCACCGACATCATCGCGCGCATCGTCCAGGAGCCGCTCTCCAAGCAGCTCGGCCAGCCGATCGTGATCGAGAACCGAGGCGGAGCCGGCGGCTCGGTGGGAACCGGCGCAGCCGCGCGCGCGACGCCCGACGGCTACACGCTGCTCTTCACCCTGTCGTCGCATTCCATCAACCCGGCGATCTACGCCACGCTGCCGTTCGACACCGAGCGCGATTTCCGTCCGATTTCACTCGTCTGCTCGCTGCCGCAGCTCTTCGCGGTGAACAACGCAACGCCCTACAGGACGTTCCAGGACCTGGTGCAGTACATGAAGAAGAACCCGGGCAAGCTGGATTACGCCTCGGTGGGGATCGGCTCGCCGAGCCACATCGCGGGCGAGCTGCTCAAGATGCGGCTCAATACCTACATGGTGCACATCCCCTATCGCGGCGGCGGGCCGGCCGTCGCCGCGGCCCTGGCGGGCGACGTGCCGCTCATCGTCGTGTCCATCCCGGCCGCGATGTCGCAGGTGCGGAACGGACGCCTGCGGCCCCTCGCCGTAACCACGCTGAAGCGCACCTCGATCCTGCCCGACGTCCCCACCGTCGCCGAAGCGACCGGCCTGAAGGACTTCGAGGTCGACTCCTGGTACGGAATGTTCGCGCCGGCGAAGACGCCCGACGAGGTGGTGGCGACCATGAACAAGGCGATCGCCACGACGGTGGCGCTGCCCGGGGTGAAGGCAAAGCTGCTCGAGCAGGGCGCCGAGGGCCGCAGCTCGACCCCCGAGCAGCTCGGCGCGACAGTGAGCCGCGAGATCGCGCAATGGCGTGAGCTGGTGAAGCACGCCAGGATTGAAGGCGAGTAGCCCTACGACAGTTCCGCGCGTCGTCATCATCGGCTGCGGCTTCGGCGGCCTCTGGGCAGCGCAGGCGCTGCGCAAGGCGCCGGTCGAGCTGACGGTGGTCGACCGCACCAACCACCATCTCTTCCAGCCGCTGCTGTACCAGGTCGCCACGGCCGGCATTGCGGCTCCGGCCATCGCGGGACCCATCCGGCACATCCTTGCGCCGCAGCGCAATACCACCGTGCTGATGGGCGAAGTCACCGGCATCGACCCCGAGCGTCGGCGGCTGCGGCTCGACGACGGCCCCGAGATCCCATACGACTACCTCGTCGTCGCCACCGGCTCGACGCACAGCTATTTCGGCAACGATTCCTGGGCGCCCTACGCGCCGGGCTTGAAGACGCTCGAGGATGCGCTCGAAATCCGTGCGCGCACTCTACTCGCCTACGAGCACGCCGAGCTCGAAACGGATCCCGGCCGGCGTGCCGCCTGGCTCACCTTCGTGGTGGTCGGGGCCGGGGCGACCGGCGTCGAACTGGCGGGCACCCTCGCCGAAATCGCACGCCATACGCTGCGCGGCGAGTTTCGCCGCTTCGATCCGCACCTGACGCGAGTCGTGCTGGTCGAGGCCGGCGATCGCGTGCTGCCGCCGTATCCGCCCGACCTTTCGGAGAAGGCGCTCGCGCAGCTCGAGCGCCTCGGCGTCACGGTATGGCTGGGAAAACGCGTGACCGGCATCGATGCCGAAGGGGTCACGATGGGAACGGAGCACATTGCGGCGAAGACGGTGATCTGGGCAGCCGGCGTCGCCAGCTCGCCTCTCGGGCGCTCGCTCGGGGTGCCGCTCGACCGGGCCGGGCGGGTCCAGGTCGAGCCGGACCTCTCGGTCCCGGGCCGTCCGGAAATTTTCGTGATCGGAGACCTTGCGGCGGTGCCGGGCGTCCCGGGCATCGCCCCCGCGGCGAAGCAGATGGGCCGGCTTGCCGGACGAAACATCGCCAAAAGAATTTCCGATCAGGCAACCGTGCCGTTCCGGTATCGCGACTACGGGCAACTCGCGACCATCGGCCGCAGCGCCGCGGTGGCCATGATCGGCAAGCTCAAGCTCTCCGGGTTCCCAGCCTGGTTCGTATGGCTGACCGCGCACATCTACTTCCTCATCAACTTCCGTAACCGGCTGGTCGTAATGTTCGACCTCGCGGCCGCCTACTGGACCTTCCAGCGTTATGCGCGCATCGTGATGCGCCCCATCCGCCGGCCGCGGGCATGAAACTCGGTTAGCGCCGCCGAAGCGCCATCACCTTGCCTTCCGGCTTGGCGAGCAGCGGCGGCTCGCCCGCATCCCTGGACACGATCACGCGATGCCGGTCTGTCGCGAGCATGTACATGGGCAGGTGCTCGGCCCGCAGTAGCTCGTACGTTTGAGGGCGCATCGCGGCGTAGGCGCGCTCCGTTTCCATCCAGCGCCGTTTGAAGTCCTCCACCGTCGGGACGAAACGATCCGGCTCGGCCGCAATGCCCGGCGCAAGCTCGCCGCGATAGCTCACGAGCGTGAGCGTGCGCCCGAGATAGAAGGCGAGGCTCGGGTCGAAGTAACCCACGCTGTAGAACGGCAACTCGGGGGCGAAATCCTTGCCCTCACCGAGGAACTGCTCCGCGAATTTCTCGGTGGAGTAGTTGTCGTCTACGCCGTGCAGCCCGGAAAGCCAAAGCTGCAGGCTGGCCAGGCTGCCGAACGACAGCAGCAGGAAAGCGAGCGCAGCGCGGTGCTCGCTAAACCACCAGGCCGCGAGCGCGCACCCCGCCAAGGTGATCGAGCCGGCGAGAAACCACGGCAGGTACGCGATCGCGTTCCCCGCAATCTGCTCCAAGCTCATGATGTGCGGCAGCGCGAACGCGAGCGCCGCAGCGCCGGCGGCGGCGCTAGATAGCGCCGCCCATTTCAACTCGATGCGTCCGCGCAGAGCGACGTCGCGCCCGATAAGCAGCGCGAGAGCAGGCAATACCGGCAGGATGTAGGCCGGCAGTTTCGACTTGGAGAAGCTGAAGAACACCAGCACCACACCGGTCCAGATGAGGAGCAGGCGCTCGACGTTGAGCCGCGATCCGTAGGGCGCGGAGAGCGATCGGCGCAGGACACCGGGCAGCGCCGGCGTCCACGGCATCATGCCGACCAGGAGGATGACCGTGAAGTACCACCACTGGCCTGGCCGGTTGTGCCCGGGCTGCGCGAAGCGCGCGAAGTGCTCATGCAGCACGAAGAAGTCGAAGAATTCGGGGTTGCGCAGCTGCACGAGGATGAACCACGGCAGCGCAAG
>DASYPG010000231.1:0-4541 GCA_036006885.1 Burkholderiales bacterium
GCTCGGATGCAGCACGATGAAGAAGGTATAGCGACCCACGTCGGTGATCGGCGTGAAGTCGGCCACCGGGTCGTAGGGCGGATTCTTCTTCATCGCCGGCACCGCCGACATCGGACTGTTCGTCGCCATGAGCAGCGTGTAGCCGTCGGCAGGGGCCTTCGCGACCTCGGAGGCCGCGACGGCGCCGTCAGCGCCGGCCTTGTTCTCCACGATCAGCGGCTGGCCGATCGACTGTGATACAGAGTTCGCCAGGATGCGCGTGACGGTGTCGGTCGAAGACCCGGCGGGGAACGGAACCACGACCCGCAGCGGTTTCTCGGGGAACTGCGCGGGGAACTGCGCTGCGGCTGGAAGCGGCGCGGCGAAAACCGCCGTCAATATCGCGCCGGCGAGCGTCCTCAGCACGAGTCCTCCTCACTCATTCTTGTAAACCCCTCGAATATTAAGCGCCGCGAGGCAAAACTGCAGCCCGACGAGCGCCAAGGCGTGGTCGTGAAATCCCCACAGTACCCACAGCACGTTGCCCGTGAGAAAGCACCAGAAGCCGACGGCGCGCTTGTGGGCGGAGCGCGAACCGACCAGGTAGGCCGCCGCCACCGTGACGAGCATGGCGGGCCATTGCAGGAGGTCGAGATAGTTCATGACAAGCCTAGGACCCTAGAATGCAGGCTCTCGTTCAGGAGGCGGCATGCAGATCGGAATCATCGGCCTGGGCCGGATGGGCGCCGGCATGGCGCGGCGCCTCGCGCACGGCGGCGTGCAGGTGCTGTGCCATGACCATGCCGAGGCGGCCCGCGCCGCGGTGGCGTCGGAGCCGGGCATCGAGTGCGTGGAAGACCTCGCGGCGCTGTGTGCGCGCCTGGACGGCGAGCGGGTAATCGTGCTCTCGCTTCCCGCCGGGACCGCAGTCGAGGACACGATTCGGAGCTTGCTGCCGCTCATCGCCACGGGAGACACGCTGGTCGACGGCGGCAATAGCTACTACCGCGACTCCATGCGCCGCGCACTCGCGCTGTCGCAGCAGGGATTGCGCTACATCGACGCGGGGGTCTCGGGCGGTGTGCACGGGCTGGAGCAGGGCTATTGCCTCATGCTCGGCGGCACGCCGAAGTCGATCGAGATCTTCGAGCCGTTCGCGCGCCTGCTCGCGCCGGGTCCCGAGCGCGGCTGGCTGCATTGCGGGGCGAGCGGCGCCGGCCACTACGCGAAGATGATCCACAACGGCATCGAGTACGGGATCATGCAGTCGCTCGCCGAGGGCTTCGCGCTGCTCGCGGCGCGTCCCGAGCTCGACATCGACGCGGCGCGCCTCGCCGAGACCTGGCGCCACGGCAGCGTGGTGCGCTCGTGGCTGCTCGATTTCTGCGCCGAGATCCTCGCGCGTGGCGAGGAGTTCTCCCGCGTCGCGCCGGTGGTCGCCGACTCGGGCGAGGGGCGCTGGACGGCGCTCGAATCGATCGAGCTCGGCGTGCCCGCGCCCGTGATCACGCTCGCGCTCATGAACCGCTTCTCGAGCCAGGGCGGCTCGGACTACGCGCGCCGGCTGCTCGCGATGATGCGCGCCGGCTTCGGGGGACACGCGGTCCAGAAGGCGCCGTGATCGCCGCCCTCATGGCGCACTAGTTGCCGCGCACCGTGCCTTCCCTGCGCGGATCGGCGCCGCCGCGCCAGCCACCCGGGACGCGCTCCACTGCGTGCACGCCGCTCGTCAGGGGATTGGCTTCCACAGTGTGGCCGCGCGCCTCCAGCGCGCCTTTCATGGCTTCGTAGAACGATCCGGCTTCGAGCAGCGTCGGGCCGTTGCGCGAGCCGAAGTTCGGCGCCGCGGCCGCCGCCTGGGCGTCGCGCCCCCAGTCGAGCATCGCGACGAGGGATTTCGCGACGTAGTTGATGATGTTCGGGCCGCCCGGCGACCCGACCGCCAGGCGCACCGCGCCGTCGCTCGCGAACACGATGGTGGGCGCCATGCTGCTGCGCGGGCGCTTGCCCGGGGCGATCTCGTTCGCCGAGCCCGGTGTGAAATCGAAGTCGGTGAGCTCGTTGTTGAGCAGGAACCCGCGCACCATGATGCGGCTGCCGAAGGTCGCTTCGATGGTGGTGGTCATCGAGGCGACGTTGCCTTGCGCGTCGACGATCGAGATGTGGCTCGTGCCGGCGGCCTCGGTATCGCCGGGAACGGCCGTCCGCATCGAGCGCTCGCCGATCAGTCCTGCTCTTTTTTCGAGGTACTGCGCGTCGACCAGTTTTTTCGTTGGAACTGAAAAAAAGTCCGGATCGCCAACGTATTTCGCGCGGTCGGCGTAGGCGAGGCGCCCGGCTTCGGAGAAGAGATGCACTGCCTCGGCCGAAAGCGGCGGCGCGCGGGCAAAAGTGGTGCGCTCGAGGATGCCCAGGATCTGCAGCACCGCGATGCCGCCCGCGCTCGGCGGCGCCATCGAGCACACGCGCCACTGGCGGTACGGGCCGCAGAGCGGCTCGCGCTCGAGCGCGCGGTACCCCGCAAGGTCCTGCTCGGTGAGATCGCCCGGCCTGGCGTTCGACTCCACCGCGCGCACGATGTCGCGCGCGATTTCGCCGCGATAGAACGCATCCACGCCTTCTTTTGCGATCGTACGAAGAGTCGCCGCGTATTGCGCATTGACGATGCGCGCGCCCACCGGCTTCGCCTTCCCATCTTCATAAAAAATGCTTCGCGCCGCGGCATCCTTGGGAAGAAAGGGCTCGCGCTCGAGCTGCGCGTGCAGGCGGGGCGAGAGCGGGAAACCAGCCTCGGCGGTGGCGATGGCGGGCTGGAAGAGCTCGCTCCACGGCAGCCGGCCGTGCTTGGCATGCGCGAGCTCGAGCATGCGCAGCACGCCGGGTACGCCAACCGAGCGGCCGCCAACCACTGCCTCCATGAAGCCCATGGGCGTTTTGTCTTCCCTCAAAAAACGATCCGCGCGCGCCGCGGCCGGCGCGGTCTCGCGTCCGTCGTAGCTGCGCAGGCGCTTGTCGCTTTCCGACCAGTAGAGGACGAACGCCCCACCGCCTATCCCTGAGGATTCCGGCTCGACCAGCCCGAGGACCATCTGCACCGCAATCGCGGCGTCGAGCGCCGAGCCGCCGCGCTCGAGCACTGCGTACCCCGCGTCGACCGCGAGCGGGTGCGCGGCCGCGACGACGAAATGGCCGCCGGTCTCCTGTCCGCGGAATTGCGCGCAGGAAGCGACGAATACAAGGACGACCGCCGCGAAGGCGGCGCGAAAATACATGCTAGGGCCTGAGCGCCACCTTACCGAAGACCTCGCGCTCCTCGATCAGGCGAAAGGCCTCGTTCACCTCGGAGAGCGGCAGCACCTTGTCCACGATAGGCTTGAGCCTGCCCTGGCGGATGAGATCGAGCAGCGCGGCGAGGTCCTCGCGCATGAAGCTGTTCGAGCCGAGCACCTGGATCTCGAACGACCAGACGTAGCGCAGGTCTTCCTTGGGGTCGAAGCCCGCGGTCGCGCCGCAGGTCAGCACCTTGCCGCGGCGATGCACCGCCCTGAGCGACTGTACCCACGTGTCGCCGCCCGTGAAGTTGACCACCACGTCGACTCCGCCTTCGAATCTGCGCCGGTGGGGCTTGCCGTATTTGGCGTAGACCCACTTCACGAAATCGTCCTTCGTGTAGTCGATGACGTGGTCGGCGCCGATCTGCTTCAGGCGCTCGAGCTTCGCCGGCGAGCTGGCGCAAGCGATCACCTCGGCGCCGGCCAGCTTCGAGAGCAGCACCGCCCCGGTGCCCACCCCGCCCGATGCGCCGAGGATCAGGACGCGGTCCTTGGGCTGGATCTGGCCGATGGTGTACATCATGCGGATCGCGGTACCGTAAGCCACGGGCAGGCAGGCCGCGTCCTCGAAGCTCACCTCCTCCGGCAGCCGCACCAGGTGGTGCGTAGGCACCGCGCAGAGTTCGGCGAGGCCGCCCGGGCGCACCTCCCCGACGAGCCCGCCCGGCCCGACCCGGTCGACCGGGTCGATCATCACGCGCTCGCCGACCTTCCAGTCGCGCACGTCCGGGCCGAGCGCTGCGACCTCGCCGGCGAAGTCGAGGCCCATGATCGCAGGCATCGGCACCTTGATGCCCGGCATGCCGCGCCGCGTGAAGATGTCGTGGTAATTGAGCGTACAGGCGCGCACGCGCACCAGCGCCTCTCCGGCCCCGGGCACCGGGTCCGGGTAATCGCTCCTGTACTGGATCGAGCCGGGGCCTCCATGCTCGTCGATCACTGCTGCCTTCATTGATACTCCTCGATAGCGATACGCTCCAAAGCCTTGCGATCGACCTTGTTGGTGCCGGCGAGCGGGAGCTCGGATACGAAGAACACCCGGCGCGGATGCTGGTACGCCGGCGCATTGGCGAGCACGAAGCGCTTGATCGCCTCTTCGTCCGGATGCGCGCCCGCGCGCGGCACGACGAACGCCACCGGCTTCGTTCCCTTGATCTCGTCGGGCACCGGCACGACGCAGGCCTGCGCGACGTCGGGGTGGCGCGCCAGCACCAGCTCCACCTCGCTCGG
>DASYPG010000232.1:0-10489 GCA_036006885.1 Burkholderiales bacterium
CGAGTTTCTCGCCTATGCCAAGGCCAACAAGGACAAGGTCACGTACGCCAACGCCGGGGTCGGCTCGGCGTCCTACCTGTGCGGGCTCCTGTTCATGAGCGCGGTGCAGGCCGACTTCACCATGGTGCCGTACAAGGGCACCGGGCCCGCTATGAACGATCTCGTCGGCGGGCAGGTGGATTTCATGTGCGACCAGACCACCAACACCGTGCCGCAGATCAAATCGGGGAACGTGAAGGCGTACGGCGTGACGACGGCGTCGCGCATTGCGTCGTTTCCCAATCTGCCCACGCTCGATCAGCAGGGCCTGAAAGGCTTCGACCTCGTGGTGTGGAACGGACTTTTCGCGCCGAAGGGGATACCGAAGCCGGCGCTCGACAAGCTGGTCGCCGCGCTGCAGGCCGCTGTGCAGGCGCCGGCGTTCCGCGCGCGCCTCGCCGACCTCGGCGCCGAGCCCGTGCCGCTCGCCAAGGCGACCCCGGCGTCGCTCGGCGCGCTGCTCAAGTCCGAGGTCGACAAGTGGGCGCCCATCATCCGGAAGAGCGGCGTGTACGCCGATTGACCGACGCGCAGCCGAGCGCGCGCAAGGCCTAGGCCGGCGTTCTGCCCTCGTATAGATCGCGCCCGGCGGCGAGGGCGCGGATCTTGCCATCGGCGATGTTGCGCCTGAGCATCCAGAAGCCGCAATCGGGATGGATGTACTTCACGCGGCCCCGGCCCAGCACTTTCTCGGCGCGCTCGATGGCGCGCGCGACCTCCGCGGCGCTTTCGATCTCGGTGCGCTTGATGTCCACGACGCCCAGCCCGAGTCCGATGCGCGGCTCGAGCTCCTTGAACACCGCCAGCTCTTCGGCCGGCCGGTGCGCTGTCTCCATGACCACGTGGTCGACCTTGAGGGCGTTGAGATAGCCGAGAAGCTTGTCCCAGCTTCCCTTCTGGATCGACTGGCCGCCGTAGTTGCCGAAGCACAGATGCACCGCACCGCGCGCGGATTTCGGAACGGCCTTCAGCACTTTGTTCATCGCCGCGGCGGCCCACTTCCACTCGTCCGGGTGGCCAGGCAGGTTCGCCTCGTCCAGCTGTACCACGTCGGCGTCGAGGTGCTTCACCTGCTCGGCGAGCACGTCGGCGAGCGCTTGCGCGAGCTTCTCGCGGCCGCCGTAGTGACGGTCGTGCAGCGTTTTCGCCAGCATATGCGGCCCGGTCACGGTGAACTTCAGCGGCTTGGTGGTGAGGCGCTTCGCGCGGGCGCACGGCACCGACAGGTTGAGCGTTCCGGCGCTGACCGGTCCTTCGACTACGCCCGGCGGCCGCGTGCGGAACCGCATGCCGCTCTGTTTGGAGTAATCGAGCCATTCGGAGAAGCCGATGTCCGCGCGCACGCCCGCCATCGGGCGCACGAAATACTCGATCATGCCGTTGGTCTCGGGATGATTGAGGTCGAAGCGATAGAGCTCTCCATCGCAAACGAGATCGATGTTGGCCTGCTCCTGGGTGTGCAGCACCACGCGCGTGGCGTCGACAAGCGCCTGCTCCGACGGCGAGGCGCTCAGCCAGTCGGGTACCGGATACGAGCCGACCACGGTGGTCTGAATGCGGGGAGCGTTCATGCGTCCCGATTATAATTTCATCGTATGGCTGACTTCGCCGACGTCGCGACGCTCGAGGAATTCATGACGCGACCGACGCGCGAGCTCGAAGCGGACCTTGCGCGCGTCGAAGGCGGTATCCTTGTGCTCGGCGTCGGCGGCAAGATGGGACCGACGCTCGCGCGGATGGCGAAGCGCGCCGCGCCGGCAAGGCGTGTGATCGGGGTGGCCCGTTTTTCCGACAAAGGCCTGAAGGAAAAGCTGCAGCAAAGCGGCATCGAATGCATCGAGTGCGATCTGCTTGAGCGCGCCGCGCTCGAGGGGTTGCCGCGCGAGAGAAACGTCGTCTTCATGGCGGGGCACAAGTTCGGCGCCGCGGGCGACCCGTCGTTCACCTGGGCGATGAACGTGGCGGTGCCTTTCATGGTGGCCGAGCACTTCCGCGGCTCGCACATCGTCGCCTTCTCCACCGCCTGCGTCTACCCCTTCGCCGACGTGAACGGCCAAGGCGCGCCGGAGGACACCCCTACGCTGCCACCGCCGGGCGATTACGCCACCTCGTGCGTGGGCCGCGAGCAGATGTTCCGCCACGCCTCGCGGCGTCACGGCACGCCCGGCCGGCTGGTGCGCTTGTCCTATGCGATCGACCTGCGCTACGGCGTGCTCTACGACGTGGCGCGCAGCGTGTTCGACCAACAGCCCGTCGCGCTCGGCATGGGGTACGCCAACGTCATATGGCAGGGCGACGCCAACGAGCAGATCCTGCGGCTGCTCGCGCACTGCACCTCGCCTACTGCGCCCATCAACATCAGCGGACCGAAGCTCGCCGTGCGCTGGCTCGCCGAGGAGTTCGGCAAGCGCTTCTCGAAGAAGCCGTCGTTCTCCGGCGAGGAGGCAAGGAATGCATGGCTCGTCGACACGCGGGCGGCGGCGAAGCTGCTGGGCGCGCCGCGGGTCGCGATCGGGACGATGATCGACTGGGTGGCGGACTGGGTCGCGCGCGGGCAGCCAAGCCTCGGCAAGCCGACCCATTTCGAGACCCGGGATGGAAAGTACTGAGCATCCGCTCGGGACACAGCACCTTGCCGGCTGCATGGCGCTTTCGGCGGCCGCCGCCTGGAATCAGAGCGAGGCCGACTGGCGGTTGATGCTCGAGATCGGCCACGGCTGGGGCATTTCGCTCGCCGGCGGCAAACTCGCCGCCTCGACGCTGGTTCTTCCCTACGGCGGCTTCGCCTGGGTGAGCATGGTCCTCGTGCATCCCGCGCACCGCAGGAAGGGCTATGCGACGCGGTTGCTGCGGACCGCCATCTCGGACCTCGAGCGGCGGGGTTTGACTCCCATCCTGGATGCCACGCCGGCCGGGCAGACGGTCTACCGCCAGGAAGGCTTCGAGGATCGTTGGGGGTTCACGCGCTTTTTTCTTGAAAAGCGGACTACGAAGAGCGAAGTGGAGGGCACAGTGCGTCAGCTCGAGCCTTCCGATTGGGATCTTGTCTTGAAAATGGATGGTGAAGCGTTCGGCGCGAGCCGCGAGCGCCTGCTCCGCGCGCTGCATCGGCGCCTGCCGCAGGCGGCGCTGGTCGTCGAAGGCGAAGGCTTCGTCTTCGGGCGCGACGGGCGCGAGGCGCGGCAGATCGGCCCGCTGGTCGCCCTCGACGCCGCTGCGGCGCGGGCTCTTCTCACTCATGCGCTGGCGGCCGTCGAGCCCCCGCTCTACATCGACCTTGCGGAGCACGCACCGCTCCGACCGCTGCTGGAGGCGCGCGGCTTCGCTTTTCAGCGGCCCTTCACACGCATGGTCCGCGGCGTAGCCCGAGCGCCCGGAAAAAGGGAACTGACTTTCCTCGTAGCAGGGCCCGAGCTCGGCTAGAGCGCCAGGTCCTCCTTGATGGCCTGGGCGCCGTTGTAGCCAGGGAGTCCGGTGATGTTGCCGCCGGGGTGACAGGACGAGCCACAGAGGTAAAGCCCCTCGACCGGTGTGCGGTACTGACCGGCGCCGCGGAACGGCCGGTCGTAGCCGATCTGGCCGTTGGCGAACGAGCCGACCAGGAGGTCGCCTTGGCGCATGTTGGGCAGGCTCCTCTCGGTGTCGAGCGGCGTGCGTGCGAACCAGCCGGCCACGTCCTCCGAGAGGTTCGGGGCGTACTCGGTCCAAAGCTTCAGCATCCGGGCGCCGTGGCGCTCGCGCTCGGCATCCCAGTTGGCAGCGTCGCCGCGCAAGCGATAGGGCAGCTTTTCCCACATGAAGGCGGTGTGCGCGCCCATCGGCGCCTGCGAAGGGTCGAAGAGGGTCGGCGTGGCTCCCCACATCACGGTAGGCGGGATGCGCCCCTCCTCGTGGTGGCGCACGATGCCGTGGAACTGCTCGAAGTGCTCGAGCCCCAGGATCACCATGAAGGCGCGCGCGAGCTCGGGATGCTTCTCTTCGGCCCGATACTTCGGACGCGCCTTGAGCACGAGGTTCAGGGAGAAGAGCGGCGCAAGCAGGTTGTATTGGAACCGCTCGGCCCTGGACCGCACCTCCGGGCCGGCGTCCCTTTCGGAAAGCAGATCGAGGAAAGTCTGCTGCGGGTTGAGGCTCGAGGCGACGATGCGTGCTCGCACGAGCTCGCCATCCGCAGTCTCGACGCCAGCCACCCGGCCGCGCTCGACCACGATGCGCCTGGGCTCGCAAGAGGTGCGGATCTCGCCTCCCGCCTCCCGCACCGCCACGGCCAGCGCCTCGGCGAGGCGCTCGGAGCCGCCGAGGCAGAGCTGCGCCTTGGCCGGGCTCGCCAGCAGGGCCGGAATGTGGTGCCCAAAGCCGCGCAGGCGCAGGTCGACTTCGCGCAGGCCGTTGAAGAAGAGCAGCCCGGCCCGGATCACCGGGTGCTCGAACTCGCGCTCGACGAACTCGAGCGGCGACAGCTCGCTGGTCTTCAGGAGCAGGCGCCCTTCCGCCGTCGATTCGAGAGTCGACTTCCGTTCGGACGGTGAAAGGGGAGGCTTTCTCGATTCGGGCAACAGGATCCGCTCGAGGATCGGCACGAAGTCGTCGCGCCAGCGTCGCAGCGTCGCAGCATCGCGCTCGCTGCAACCTCCAAAAGAGGCGACGGTCCTGTCGAAATCGGTCCACCAGCACAGCGCCTCTCCCGACCTGAGGACGAGCGCGACGTTGAGCTCGGGCTCGACGTAGCGCGCGCCGTGGCGGGCAAGCTCGAGCTCGCGATACCACGGCATCTGGTCGATGGCGCGGTGAAAAACCGAGTGGGTGTTGTGCCGGAAGCCCGGCCAGCGCGGGTCTTCCATGGTCACGAGGCCGCCACCGACGCGCTCGGCGCGCTCCAGGCACAGCGTCTTGAGTCCCGCGCGTCCCAGGTACGCCTGCAGCACGAGGCCGTTGTGCCCCGCGCCGAGGACGATGGCGTCGTAAGCGCTCAGAGCGGCGGCTTGACTTCCGTCATCCTGATCGACTTGTCGAGGAACTCGTTGGTGTACGTGGTTTTCACGTCGAACGGCTTTTCGATGCCGATGTGATCGCGCACGAGCTCGTAGTCGGCCTTCATGCGTGCGTCGTCGTGCCAGCCGAGCGCGACGGTGCGCGAGATCTTGTCGCTCATCAGCACCTCGACCAGCTGCCAGTTCACGAGCTCGTTGTCGAAGCTGAGCGCGCCGTTCGCGTCGATCAGCGCCTGCACGCAGGGCTTGGGCTGCTTCACGCACTCGGCGAAGGCGCGCTGCGTGACCTTGACGAACTTGTCGACCAGGGGCTTGTTCTTCTGCAGGTAGGCCGCGTTGACGATGATCGAGTTGCCGTAGGGATTCAGGCCGACGTCACGCCAGGCGAGAAAGCCCATGTCGTCGCCCAGCTCGCGCTTGAAGACGTGGTGCAGATTGTAGAAGGAGGTCGTGACGTCGATCGATTTGGACTTCAGCGCGGAAAGCTTGGCGTTGGCATCGATGTTCACCCACGTCACCGACTTCGGGTCGATGCCGTTCGCCTTGGCGAGCGCGGGCCACATGGTGCGCGCGCCGTCGGCCGCCGGATTGCCGATCTTCTTGCCCGGGAAATCCTTGATGCCCTTGATCCCCGAACTCTTCAGCCAGTACAGGCCCTGCGGCGAGTTCGCGTACACGTTGAGCACCGCCACGCTGTCGGCGCCCTTGCCCTTGGCGACGAGCACGCCCCCCATGTCCGCGAGCCCGACCGGGTTGGCCCCCGCGCCGACCTTCTGGGTCGCGAGCGCCGAGCCCTTGCCGGGCTCGAGCTGCAGGTCGATGCCTTCCTTCTGGTACCAGCCGAGCTTCTTGGCGTAGTAGTACGGCGCGTGGTCGCCGCCGGGCACCCAGTTCAGGATGAAGTCGATCTTCTGCTGGCCCAGCGCGGGAAAGGACAGCGACGCCGCGGCCGCGGCGGCCAAAAGCTTGCGCATCGGAATCTCCTCGTGACGGTCGTGCCGATGCTATCATGAAGTAACCACCTGGTTAATCAGCGTAAATGCACTGGTCACGCCTGCCCGCGGAGGTGCTCGTCCTGTTGCGGCGCGGCATCGTGATTCCCGCGCATCCGCTTGCGCTCGATGCTTCGCGCCGGCTCGATGCGCGGCGTCAGCGCGCGTTGTCGCGGTACTACCTCGACGCAGGCAGCGGCGGCCTGGCGGTCGGCGTGCATGCGACGCAGTTCGCCATTCGCGAAGCGGGGCTCTACGAGGCGGTGCTCAAGCTGGCCATCGAGGAGGCGGCGAGCCGCCGCGTGGTAATGATCGCGGGCCTTGCCGGAAACACCGCGCAGGCGAAAAACGAGGCGCAGCTTGCCAGCGCGCTCGGCTATCACTGCGGCATGCTTTCGCTCGGCGCGATGCGGGGCGCCCCGGTGGAGGACCTGATCGCGCACTGCTCTGCGGTGGCGGCCGAGATCCCGCTCGTCGGCTTTTACCTGCAAACCGCGGTCGGCGGCATTGCGTTGCCGGCGGAGTTCTGGCGACGCTTCGCCGCTATCGACAACGTAGTGGCGATCAAGATCGCCCCGTTCAACCGCTACCGCACCCTGGACGTGGTGAAGGGCGTCGTGGCGGCGCGTGCCGAGGAGCGCGTGACGCTCTACACCGGCAACGACGACCACATCGTGCTCGACCTCGCCGTCCCATTCGCCGTGAAGCGCGGCGCCGAGGAGGTGCGCGTGCGTATCCGCGGCGGGCTCCTCGGCCACTGGAGCGTGTGGACGCGCAGCGCTGTCGAGCTCTTAAAGAAAATCCAGGAACAACCACTTACTTCTGACCTTCTGGCGCTCGACTCCCGCATCACGGACTGCAACAGCGCGTTCTTCGACGTGGCGCACGACTTCGCCGGCTGCATCCCAGGCTGCCACGAGGTGCTGCGTCGCCAGGGGCTTCTCGCCGGCATCTGGTGCCTCGATCCGAAGGAGACGCTCTCGCCGGGCCAGACGGAGGAGATCGACCGGGTCTACCGCGAACACGGCGACCTCTCGGACGACGCATTCGTGCGCGCGAATATCGAGCGTTGGCTCGCATGAAGGGGAAGCTCGGACGCTACACGCTCGGCGTGCTCGCCCACGCCGGCCTCATCCTCGCCTGGTATCTCTTCGTGCGCCTCGGAGAGGTGCCGAAGTTCGTGATGCCCTCGCCCGGGGCCACGCTCGATGCGCTGCTGCAGCCCAACTACAACTGGTGGTCCAACATCGCGGTCACCGGCACGGAGATCTTCGCCGGCTACTTCCTCGCGCTGGTCGTCGGCGTGGCGCTCGCCCTCGCGTTCACCTGGTCGCGCGCGCTGGAGGCGTTCTTCATGCCGCTGCTGGTGTCGCTGAACATGATTCCGAAGGTGGCGCTCGGGCCGCTCATCATCGTGTGGTTCAAGTACGGCGTATTCCCGAACTCGCTGATGGCGTTCTCGATCTGCGTGTTCCCGATCCTGCTCACCACCGCGCGCGGCCTGCGCGAGATCGAGCCGGAGCTGCTCGACCTGGTGCGTTCGCTGAAGGGCTCGCGCTGGCAGCTCTTCACCAAGATCCAGCTTCCGGGCGCGATGCCCTACATTTTCTCGGGCATGAAGGTCGGCGCGATCCTGGCCGTGGCCGGCGCCATCGTGGGCGAGTTCCTCGGCTCGGACCGCGGCCTCGGCTACCTCATGCTCCAGGTGCAGGTCACGCTCGACACGCCTGCCATGTTCATGGCGGTGCTCCTCATCACGCTCCTCGGCATGCTGCTCTACGGCATCGTGCTGCTTTTCGAGCGCTGGCTCGTTCCGAAGGACGCGCGTGTCGCGTGAGCCTTTCATTCACCTGGCCGGCGTGCGAAAGGTCTACGGCGAGCATCTGGCCATCTCGGACGCGAGCTTCGACGTCCTGCCGGGCGAGCTGGTCTCGCTGGTCGGGCCCTCGGGGTGCGGCAAGTCGACGCTGCTCAAGATCCTCGCCGGCCTCATTCCGCACGACGGCGGCGAGGTGCGCATCGGCTCGGCCAAGCATCCCTTCGACCCTGCGCGCGATGTAGGCATGGTGTTCCAGGCGCCGCTGCTCCTGAAATGGCGCCGGATCCTCGAGAACGTACTGCTGCCCGCTGAAATCCTTGGCTTACCGGCGAAGGCGGCGCGCGAGCGAGCGCGCGAGCTCCTGCGCCTCGTCGGCCTGGAGGGCTACGAGAAGAAGTACCCCTACGAGCTCTCGGGCGGAATGCAGCAGAGGGCGGCGATCGCCCGCGCGCTGGTGCACGACCCGAAGCTCGTGCTCATGGACGAGCCCTTCGGCGCGCTCGACGCCCTGACGCGCGAGAAGATGAACCTCGAGCTCCTGCGCATCTGGAAGGAGGCGGGCAAGACCATCGTGTTCGTCACGCATGGCATCTCGGAGGCGGTGTTCCTCGGCACCCGGGTCGTGGTGCTCACCGCCGGGCCGGCCCGCATGGCCGACAACTTCGAGGTCGACCTGCCTCATCCGCGCGCCCTCGACATGAAGACGCAGGAGCGGTTCGGCGACTACACGCGCCACGTCTACCGGCTTCTCGGGATGGGATGAACACCCGGCAGAAGATCCTCGATGCGGCGGTGGCCGAGTTCGCGCGCTTCGGCCTCGGCGGCGCACGCGTAGACCGTATCGCGCAGCGCGCCCGCGCCAACAAGCGCATGCTCTACTACTATTTCGGCGACAAGGACGCGCTGTTCCTCGCGGCGCTGGAAGACCGCTACGCGCATATCCGCAGCGCCGAGCGCGGCCTCGCGCTGGAGCACCTCGATCCGAAGGCGGCGCTCGAGCGCCTGATCGAGTTCACCTGGGAGTACTTTCTCGAGCACCCGGAATTCATGACGCTCCTGAACAGCGAGAACCTGCACAAGGGACGGCACGTGCGCAACTCGAAGCGGGTGCAGGACCTGCATTCGCCGCTCGTGGAAACGCTGGGCGGCGTGCTGCGCAAGGGCGAGGCGCAGGGGCTCTTCCGCAGGGGGGTCGATCCGGTGCAGCTCTACATCTCGATCGGGGGCGAGATCTACTTCTATTTGAGCAACCGCTATACGATGTCGCGCATCTTCGACCGCGATCTCATGGCTCCGCGCGCGCGCGCTGAGCGGCTGCGCCACGTCACCGGGATGATTCTCAACGCACTGAGGAGGCGGTAATCTACAGGCGCAAATGAGGATTGCCCTGTGCAACGAAGTTATCGCGCCGATGCCTTTCCCGCGCCAGTGCGAGTACGCGGCGAAGCTCGGCTACGACGGGCTGGAAATCGCGCCCTACACCCTTTCCGAACACCCGCACCGCCTCGGCGCCGCGCAGATCGCCGCGGCGCGCAGCGCGGCGCAGGACTGCGGCATCGCGGTCACTGGCCTGCACTGGCTGCTCGTCAAGCCGTCCGGCCTCTCGATCAGCAGCAAGGACGAGGCGATTCGAAAGAAGACCGTCGACGCCATGCTGTCGCTCATCGACCTGTGCGCGGCATTGGGCGGCAAATACCTGGTGCACGGCTCGCCGCAGCAGCGGCGCGTCGAGGCCGGCGAAACCCGCGCCGCGGCGCTGGAGCGGGCGAAGGACTGCTTTGCCGCGGTCGCCGAGCGCGCCCGCAAGGCGGGCGTCGTCTACTGCGTCGAGCCGCTGGCGAGCGAGCAGACGCCACTTATCAATACGCTCGAGGAGGCGGCGCAGATCGTGGCCGAGATTTCGAATCCCGCACTGAAGACGATGCTCGACTGCAGCTCGGCGGGACGCATGGAGAAGGAGCCCCTCGGCGCATTGCTCGAGCGCTGGCTTCCCACAGGCCTCATCGCCCACGTCCAGGTCAACGACCGCAATCGCCGCGGCCCTGGGCAGGGCGAGCAGCGCTTCGCCCCTGTGTTTGCTTCATTGAAAAAACACGGTTATGCGGGCGACGTGGCAGTCGAGCCGTTCGACTACGTGCCCGACGGTCCAGGCGCCGCGGCGCGCGCCATCGGCTACATTCGGGGGATCCTGGAAGCGCTGGACGCCTGAGGAGGGATGTCGGGAGTGAGCGAGAAGCGCATCGGCATCATCATGCACGGCGTCACCGGCCGCATGGGCATGAACCAGCATCTCATCCGCTCGATCCTCGAGATCCGCAAGCAAGGCGGCGTGGCGCTGAAGGACGGTACGCGGGTCATGCCCGATCCACTCCTGGTGGGCCGAAATGGCGCGAAGGTCGAGGCGCTGGCAAAGAAGCATGGCATCGCGCGCTGGACTATCGATCTCGACTCCGCCTTGAGCGGGAAAGAGGATCAGATTTTTTTTGACGCCGCCTCGACGCAGTTGAGGCCGAAGCTCCTGAAGCGTGCGATCGCAGCGGGTAAGCACATCTACTGCGAAAAGCCCGTGTCCACGACGCTAGCGGAAGCGAAGGGCCTCTACGCCGCCGCCAAGAAAGCGCGTGTGAAGCACGGCGTGGTGCAGGACA
>DASYPG010000233.1:0-18372 GCA_036006885.1 Burkholderiales bacterium
TCCATTCCCGCGAGCCAGTAGGCGACCACGCAGGCGGCGGTGAAGCCCACGTAGACCAGCCACAGGCCCTTGGCGGTCTCGGCGATGCGCGGGGTGAGCTTGGTGTCCTTCATGGGGGTGGGCGTTTCGGCCTTGAAAAGCTGGCTCCCGCCCACGCCGAGGAGCGGCAGGATCGCGACGGCGAGGACGATCACCCCCATCCCGCCCATCCAGATCATGAGCCCGCGCCAGATATTCACCGAGACCGCGAGCTCGTCGAGGCCCTGGAGCACGGTGGCGCCGCTCGCGGTGAGCCCGGAGACGGCCTCGAAATAGGCGTCGGTGAAGCTGAGCTCGTCGATGCTCAGCATCAGCGGCAGCGAGGCGAAGCCAGGCAGCACAGTCCATACCAGCGCCACGAGCAGGAAACCGTCGCGCACCTGCAGCTCGCGGCGCTCGCGGAACGTGGCGAGCCACAGCGCAAACCCGGCGACCAGGGTCGCGGCGAGGGAGTAGCCGAAGGCGGCCTGGGCGCCGTCGTCCACCGCATAGGCGAGCGCCCAGGGCAGCGCCATGCTGGCGGCGAACAGCAGCATCACGCGCGAGAGCACGTTGACGACCGCGACGAAGCGCATCGCGCGGCTACACGAAGCGCACGCCGACCTGGAACATGCGTTCCACGCGCGGCAGGTTCTTCTTGTCGGTCACGAACACGATGACATGGTCCTCGGCCCGGATCACCGTGTCGTGGTGCGCCATGACGACCTGGCCGCCGCGCACGACTGCGCCGATGGTGCTGCCCGCGGGCAGGTCGATCTCGTCCACACGCCGGTCGGTGAGCTTGCACGACTCGCGGTCGCCGTGCACCACGGCCTCCAGCGCCTCGGCCGCGCCGCGCCGCAGGCTGTGGACGGCGACCACGTCGCCGCGGCGCACGTGCGCTAGAAGCGTGCCGATGGTCGCCTGCGCCGGCGAGATGGCGATGTCGATCTGCCCCGATTGCAGCAGGTCGACGTAGGACCTGCGGTTGATGAGCGACACCACGCGGCGCGCGCCCATGCGCTTCGCCAGCAGCGAGCTCATGATGTTGTTCTCGTCGTCGTTGGTCACGGCGACGAACAGATCCATCTCGCCGATGTTCTCGCTCTCGAGCAGCTCCTCGTCGGTCGTGTCGCCGTTCAGGACCAGCGCCTCGCCCAGGCGTGCCGCGATCAGCTCGCAGCGGCGCTTGTTGTGCTCGATCACGCGGACCGAATAGCGGTCCTCGAGCGCGAGCGCGAGCCGCAGACCGATGTTGCCGCCGCCCGCGATCATCACGCGCCGCACCGGGCGGTCCATGCGCCGCAGCTCGCGCATGACCTCGCGGATGTGCTCGGCGGCCGCGAGGCAGAACACTTCGTCGCCCGCCTCGATGACCGTGTCGCCGTCGGGCACGATCGAGCCGTCGCCGCGGAAGATCGCGACGATGCGCGCGTCCACGCGGGGGATGTGGCGGCCCAGGTCCTTCAGCGGATGGCCCACGAGGGGCCCGCCGGCGAACGCCCGCACCGCAACCAGGCTCACCTTGCCGCCGGCGAAGTCGAGCACCTGCAGCGCCTCCGGGAACTCCACCAGCTTGACGATATAGTCGGTGAGGATCTGCTCCGGGCAGATCGAGAGGTCCACGTCGAAGCCGTCCTCGCCGAGCACGCGCTCGTTCGCAAGGTAGTCGGTGGCGCGCACGCGAGCGATGCGCCGCGGGACGTTGAACATGCGGGCGGCGATGCGGCAGGCGACCAGATTGGTCTCGTCGGACTGGGTGACCGCGACCAGCAGGTCGGCGTCGTCGATGCCGGCCTCGGCGAGAACCGAGGGATGCGCGCCGCTGCCGACCACGGTGCGCAGGTCGAGCCGTTCCTGCAGCGCGCGCAGGCGCTGCGGCTCGATGTCGACCACCGTGATGTCGTTTGCCTCGGAGACCAGGCTCTCGGCGACCGAGCCGCCGACCTGCCCCGCGCCCAGAATCACGATCTTCATTCCTCGCGCCGCCCCACCGGCAGCCCGAGCGCCTTGAGCTTGCGGTAGAGGTGCGTGCGCTCGAGGCCCGAGCGCTCCGCCACGCGCGACATGCTGCCGTGCTCGCGGGAGAGCAGATGCTCGAAGTAAACGCGCTCGAACGCCTCGCGCGCCTCGCGGTAGGGCCGGTCGAGCAGCACCTCGGGCAGCGCCCCAGGCACCGCGCGCCCCGCCAGCACGCGCTCGACGTCGTCGAGCTGGACCTCCTCGTCGAGCGAGCTCAGCGCGAGGTCCTTCACCACGCCCTCGAGCTCGGTGAGATTGCCGGGCCAGACATGATGGCGCAGCGCGTTGAGCGCCGCGATCGACAGTCGCCGCGAAGGGCAGCCGCGCGCCTCCACCATCTGCGCGAGCATGAGCGACGCCAGGTCGGGCACGTCCTCGGCGAACTCGCGCAGCGGGGGCAGCCGCAGCGTCAGCTCGGAGAGACGCGCTCCGAGGTCGGGGTCGAAGTCGTGCTTTTCGGCCAGGCTCTTTACGTCGAGCGGCGAGAACGAGACCAGCCGCACCTTGTGCTTCTCGGCGCGAGTCAGCAGGAACTCCAGGCTGCGTTGCTCGCCGCGCGCCAGCCGGGCGAGGTCGGGCAGGAACAGGATGCCCCCGGTCGCCTTGGCGAGAAGCTCGGAGGGCGGCTCGGCGAGGAGCTCGACGCCGGACAGGAAGGGCGCGCTCGGCGCCGCGAGAAGCCGCGCGAACAGTTCCGGCCGCATGCCGCGTTCGCCGCGCAAGAGGAGCGGCGCGGACGCCTGCGCGAGCTGCGCCAGGCGCTTCTTCGCATCGGCCAGCGCCGGCGAGCGGCCGAGCGCCGACAGCGCGAGCTGCGGCGACGCGGCCGCCTCGGGGCTGCGCAGCGCGCGCTTGACGGTGGCGAGGAGCCGCTGCAGCGCCACCGGCTTCTCCAGGAAGTCGAGCGCGCCGATGCGCGTTGCCTCGACCGCGGTTTCGATGGTGGCATGGCCGGACATCATCACCACGGGCATGGTGAGCTGGCCGCTCGCCGCCCATTCCTTCAGCAGCGTGATGCCGTCGGTGTCGGGCATCCAGATGTCGAGCAGGACCAGATCCGGCCGGCCGCGCTCGCGGAAGCGGCGCGCGTCGCCCGCGCTCTCGGCGAGCATGACCTGGTGGCCCTCGTCGGCGAGGATTTCCGACAGCAGCTCACGGATGCCTACCTCGTCATCGACTACGAGTATCTGTGCCATGTCCTATGCAGCCTTCGCCAGCGGCAGCAGCACGCTCACCGAGGCGCCGCGGCTCGGGCGGTTCTCGATCGCGACGCTGCCGTGGTGCTCATCCACGATCTTCTTCACGATGGCAAGTCCGAGGCCCGTGCCGCGCGGCTTGGTGGTGACGTAAGGCTCGAAGATCCGCGCCATCAACTCCTCCGGGAAACCGCCGCCGTTGTCGCTCACCGCAAGCCGCACCTTGTCGCCCGCGAGCTCGGTGCGCACTTCGATCGATCCGGCGGCGTCGCGCGCACCCGTATTCTCCAACGAGTCCTGGGCATTCTGAACCAGGTTATGGATGACTTGGCGGATTTGCGCGCCGTCGGCCCATACCGGCGGCAGGCCTTCGGCGAGGCGCTTCACGATCGGCACGGAGGAGTGTTCATACAGCGCCAGCACGTCGGCTACGAGCCTGTTGAGATCGAGCCTCGCCGGCGCCGGCGCCGGCAGGCGCGCGTAATCGCGAAAGTCGTCGACCATCCCCTTGAGCGCGGCGACCTGGCTCACGATGGTGCCGGTGGCGCGGCGCAAGGTTTCCGCGTCCTCCCGTGACAGTCGATCGCCCAGCTTCACCTCGAGCCGCTCGGCCGAAAGCTGGATCGGCGTGAGCGGGTTCTTGATCTCGTGCGCGAGGCGGCGCGCGACCTCGGCCCAGGCGATCGCGCGCTGCGCCTGGATGAGCTGGGTGATGTCGTCAAACACCGCCACGTAGCCACCGCCGGTGGCGAGCGGCAGGCGCGCGCCCCGCGCGTGCACCGTCTTGCCGTCCCGCAACGCAAGGTCGAGCTGCCAGTCCTTCGCGCCGTGCTCGACGAAGCGCTCGCGCATCCGGTCGGCGAAAGCATCGAGCTCGGCTCCGGCGATGGCGTGCGCGCCGTGGTTCGAGATCGTTAGGCGAAGCTCGTGGTCGTACACCAGCACGCCGGCCGACAGGTTGGCCAGGATGTTCTCGAGGTGCGCCTTCGCGGCCTCCAGCGCGACGCGGTTGGATTCGACCCCGCGGCGCGCGTCCTCCAGCTGGTGCGTCATCGAGTTGAACGATTCAGTGAGCACGCCGAGCTCATCGCGGCTCGTGACCGGGGCCTGGCGCGAGAAATCGCCCCGCGCCACGGCCTGGGTCGCCTGCGCGAGGTTGGCGAGCGGCTCCGCGAGCAGGTTCGACTGCGCGGCCGCGACCGCCACGGCGACGAACAGCGCCATCAGCAGCGCGAAGCTCAGCGTCACCACGTAGATGCGCTTGAGCCCATCGCGCGAGATCGCAAGCTCGCGATAGTCGCGGTAGGCGGCCTCGACTGCCTCCGCGCTGCGGCCGAACTGCAGCGGGACGGTATTGCGCAGCTGCAGGTAGCGCGCTTCCTCCGCCAGCCCGCGCGCGCTGAGCGGCAGCACCACGCGCAACGAAAGCGGGCGCCCGGCGACCGAATCGACCGTGGTATAGCCGCGGTTGGCGCGCGCCTGGCGCAGCAGATCGCGGCTCGGCAGCTCGGGCACGAGGCGCGTCACGTCGTCGCTCGCGCTGGCGACCACACGTCCGCTCGCGGTCACGACCACCGCCTCCGCCACGCCCGCCTGACTGCGCAGGCGCTCGAGGCGTGACGGGAGCTGCGGCTCGGAGCGCTCGGCAAGCTCGAGCGCCATCGCGCGCGCCTTGCCCTGCAGCTCGAGCATCATCTGGTCGATCGCCTGCTGCGCCAGGTTGATCCCGCCCTCGAGCGCCGCGTCCACCTTGACGTCGAACCACGACTCGATCGAGCGGGTGAGAAACTGGACCGACACCGCGTAAACGATAATGCCCGGCACCACCGCGAGCGCGGCGAAGCGGGTCAGCAGCCGCAGCGTGAGCCGGGTGCCGAAAACCCGGGCGCGATAGCGCCGCACGATCGCGACGAGCTGGTAGGCGACGAGCGCGGCGAGCAGCGCGGCGAGCGCCGCGTTGAGCCCGAGAATGAGCGGATACTGCCGCTCGAGTACCGCGGTGTCGCCGCTCGCGGTGGCGAGCAGGAAAAGTCCCAGCGCCGCCACCACGCCGCCGATGATCAGCACCCACTTCATCGGGGCGGCCCTCCCTGCAGATCGCGGCTCTCCACCGGCGCCGGCGCCTGTTCGAGCGAGCGCACGGTAAAGCGGTGCCACGCCGAATCGAGGTGGAGGTCGCGCGCGGTGAGGGCGGAAAGCTGGAACGGCTTGGGCAGCAGCGACACGTCGTGGCGCATGCGCACCGCCGCCTCGTAGTCGCCCGAGAGCGAGACGCTGCGCTCGACCACCAGCCAGTTGCGAACGCGCTTCAACACGTTGAGCGCTTCCTCCAGCGTCGGGAAGTTCTGCTGCAGCAGCCCCGTCGACAGCCGGTACTGCCGCGACAGCGCATGATAGGACAGCCGCACCTGTAGCCGCCGCACCCCGGTCGTGTCGTCGAACCAGTACCAGCGGCGGCGTATCAGCTCGAACTCGACGCGGAAGTAGATGGGCACACCGTTCGCCACGACCTCGGCAAGCCGAGGTGTGAGCTCGAAGGCGAAATCGGCGTCGAGCACCAGCCCTTCCTCGGTGGGCCGCAGCGAGACATCGCTCACCACGATGTCGTCGGCGCGCGCTTGGCACGCGGCGAGCGAGGCGAGGAGCAGGGCGAGTCTCGCGAGGAAGACGATGCGGCGCACCGCGTTTCGTCAGACTTGTCTTTGGATCAGGGCGTAAAAGAACCCGTCGTGCCAGGGGCCCGGCAGCCACTGGCTTTCCCCGCCGTCGGGTAACGGCAAGGGCCGCGCGCCCTGCGTGCGCGCGAGGAAAGCCTGCACGACTTCCTGGTTCTCCTGCGGAAATACGGAGCAGGTGACATACAGCAATTTACCATCCGCTGCGAGCAGCTGCCAAAGCGCATCGAGAATCGCCGCCTGGCGAGCCGCGAACGCCGACGCATCGCCGGCTCGGCGCAGCCACTTGAGATCGGGATGACGCCGCGCGACGCCGGAGGCCGTGCACGGCACGTCTGCGAGGATGCAGTCGAAGGCCGCGCCATCCCACCAGGTTTGCGGCCGCGTGCAGTCGGCCGTGCGCACGTCGGCGCGCAGCGAGAGCCGCTCGAGATTGCGCGTGAGGCGTTCGCAGCGTGCGGCGTCCACGTCGAGCGCGGTGAGCGCAACGTCGGCGCGCTCCAGGATGTGGGCGCTCTTTCCGCCTGGCCCGGCGCAGGCGTCGAGCACGCGCAGTCCCGGCGCGAGCTCGAGCAGGTCGGCCGCGCGCTGCGCGCCCGCGTCCTGGACGGAGACGTCGCCGTCGGCAAAACCCGGCAACCGCTCGACCGGCACCGGCTTCTCGAGCAAGAGCGCCGTGGCGCCCACGGCGCTCGCGGCGATACCAGCCTCCGCGAGGCGTTCCAGGTAGTTCGCCGCAGCGACGCGGCGCCGATTCACCCGCAGCGTCATCGGTGGATGCGCGTTGCCCGCGGCGAGGATCTCCTGCCATTGTTCCCGATATGCGCCGCGGACGAGGTCGATCCACCATTGCGGGTGCTGGTGGCGCGCTTCGTCGTTTGCGCGCAAACGCGTTTCCAGCGCGGCCCGGCTGCGCAGGTACGCACGCAGCAGCCCGTTCACGTAGTCCTTGGCGGGCCAGCGCTCGAGCAGCGTGCAGGCGCGCACGGCCTGATCGACCGCGGTGTACTCCGCGTAGCGCCCGGACTGCAGCGCGTACAGGGCGCACCACAGGAGCGCCTGCACCAGCGGGTCCGGCGGGCCGCGACGCGACAGCGCGGCCACGACGCCCTGAACGAGACCGTAGCGGCGCAGCGTGCCGTGGGTGAGGTCGAGGAGCGCGGCACGAGCGCTGTCGCCACCCACGGGGATGCGGTTGAATTGATCTGCGAGACTATGGCCGGAGGCGACCCGCGCCACCATGCGGGCCGCATCGCGCAGCGCCGGCGCGAGGTCGGCTGCGGTCTTCATCCGAACCGGGTGCCCGACGGCAAGGGGTGGCCGCGCAAAAACTCCGCCGTGCCGAGCCGCCTGCCGCCCGCGCGCTGCAGCTCGAGGATCTCGAGCGCCCCCTCGCCGCAACCGACCACCAGCCCCTCGCTCACCTCCCCAGGCGCGAGCGCTCGCCGGTCGACGACCCGAGCCCGCCAGATCTTAAGCTCGGCCCCGCCGACGCGTGTGGACGCACCCGGCGCCGGATGAAAGGCGCGTACCGCGCGCTCGAGCTCGGCGGCAGGTCGAGTCCAGTCGAGCCGCGTCTCACGTTTGTCGATTTTACGAGCGTAAGTGACCCCTAACTTCGGCTGCGGACTGATTATCGCGCGGCCAGACTCCACGTCGGCGAGGACCTGGAGGATCAAGTCGGCGCCCATGATCGCGAGCCGATCGTGGAGGCTTGCGGCGTCGTCATCGCTGCGGATCGCGGTCTTCGCCTGCTTGAACACCGGGCCGGTGTCCAATCCGACTTCCATCTGCATGATCGATATACCGCTTTCCGCATCGCCCGCGAGCAGCGCGCGCTGGATCGGCGCAGCGCCACGCCAGCGCGGAAGAAGGGACGCGTGGATGTTGAGCGCCCCGTACCGGCCGGCGTCGAGCAGACCCGGCGGCAAGATCAGCCCGTAGGCGGCGACTACCAAGCCGTCCGGGCGCGCCGCTCGTACCCGTTCCACTTCGCTCGGGTGCTGGAAGCTCTGCGGTTGAAGAAGCTCGATGCCGTGTGCCGCGGCAAGGCGCTTGACCGGGCTCGAAACGGGCCGCAGGCCGCGTCCCGCGGGCCGATCGGGCTGGGTTAGTGCGAGAACGACCTCATGACCCGCGGCGAGGAGCCGCGCCAGCGCCCGTTCGGCAAACTCGGGCGTGCCGGCAAAGACGAGGCGCAGGAAAGCGCAATCAGGCTGTCTTGCGCAGCTGCTTGGCCAGCTTGGCGCGAATGCGCTGCTGCTTGAGCTGCGACAAGTGTTCGATGAACACCTTGCCCTTCAGATGATCCATCTCGTGCTGGATGCACACCGCGAGCAGCCCCTGAGCCTCGAGGGTGAACGCGTTGCCGTTCTGATCATAGGCGCGAACCTTGACGCGCTCGGCACGTTCGACGAGTTCGTAGATGGTCGGCACCGAAAGGCAACCTTCCTCGATGTCGGACACGCCCACCGCCTCCACGATTTCCGGGTTCACCAGAACCACAAGGGAGTCGCGCCGCTCGGAAACGTCGACCACGATCACCTGCTTGTGGACGTCGACCTGGGTGGCCGCGAGACCGATGCCGGGCGCGGCGTACATGGTTTCCGCCATGTCGGCCACCAGCCTCTTCAGGGCCTCGTCGAAGACGGTTACCGAAACGGCTACTTTGTGGAGCCGGGCGTCGGGGTAGCGTAGTATGTTCAAAACAGCCATGTGAGGACAATTCTAGGGACAAATTCGCTTGCTAATTGAATAGATTATATGGACAATCTAACGCAACATATAAACTATTCGGCCTTTGGGTAACAGTACTTTGGGTCGACAAACCAAAAATTCCAGCCGGTCCGGGATGTCGCGAAAGGGACGGGGTCGCCATGGTCCTGCAAGTTCGTAAGTCTATCACAGCGCTCATTTTCTTCGTCGCTTGGGTCGCCGCCTGTGGGGGCACCGCCTTCGCCCAAGCGCCGAGCGCTCCACTCGTGCTCAAGGCCGACGCCCCAGACCGCTATGTGGTCGTCCCGGGCGACACGCTGTGGGGCATCTCCACTCGATACACCGACTCTCCGTGGCGCTGGCCCGAGCTTTGGGGCATGAACCGCGAACAGATCCAGAATCCGCACCTTATCTATCCGGGAATGGTGCTCCTGCTCGACCGCGCCCGGGGCACGCTGTCGGTCGCCGGAGCGCCCTCCGGCGCGCAACCGGGCGCCCCATCCGGCGCCCCATCCGGTTCCGCGTCCGGGGTACCGGCGAGCGGGACGGGACGGCTGGCGCCGCGGGTGCGCGCGGAGTCGCTCGCCGAGCAGGAGATCCCGAGCATTCCTCCGTCGGCGATCGAGCCCTTCCTCACGCGGCCCCTGGTGATCGAGCCCGGCGGCCTCGAGAAGGCGCCCACGATCGTGGCGACGGAGAAGGATCGAGTCATCCTCGCCGCCGGCAACACCGCCTACGTCCGCGGCATCGCTCAGGCTGGAGAGGAAACCTGGTACGTGTATCGCCAGGGGGCGCCGCTCGTCGATCCCGATACCGACCGCACCCTCGCGTACGAAGCGATCTACCTCGGCACGGCGCAGGTGACCCGCCCGGGCCAGCCTGCCACGGTCGTGCTGACAAGCGCGGTGCAGGAGATCAATGCCGGCGACAACCTCGTTGCCGCCGGTCAGCCGCAAGCGATGAACTATGTGCCGCACGCGCCCTCGGCTGAGCTGCGCGGCCGCGTCATCAGGATCTATGGCAGCGTGGGACGCGTTGGCGAAGCCGGCCCGCTGCAGATCGTCAGCATCAATCGCGGTCGCGCCGACGGCATCGAGGTCGGCCACGTGCTCGCGCTCTACTCGCTAGGGGGCACGGTGCGCGACACGACGAAGTCGCCCTACGCGTCCAGCGCAATGATAAAACTGCCCGACGAGCGCGCCGGCCTTTCGTTTGTGTTTCGCGTATTCGACCGGGTATCCTACGCGTTGGTCATGCACGTCACGAGGCCGATCAGCCCGCTCGATGTGGTACGCGCCCCGTAGAGCGGCATGACGCAGGAACCCGGGCTGGCGAGCTGGCTGCAGCTCACGCTCACACCCGGACTCGGCGCGGCAAGCCTGCGCGCGATGCTGAAGCAGTTCGGGCTGCCGCAGGCCATTCTCCATAGGAAGCGCTCCGAGCTTGCGGCATTCGCGTCCGCCGAGTCGCTCGCCGCCCTCGATTCGTCTGAGGTGCGCGATGCGGTCGGACGCAGCCTCGAATGGGCGCGCGCCCCGGGTCGCGCCATCATCACGCTCGCCGACGAAGCCTATCCGCGCAGCCTGCTCGAAATCGCCGATCCGCCGGCACTGCTCTACGCCGCAGGCCGCATCGACCTTGCCTCCCGTCCGGCACTCGCCATCGTTGGCAGCCGCAACGCGAGCGCCCAGGGCGAGCGCAACGCGGAGAGCTTCGCGCGGGCACTGAGCGACGCGGGGCTCACGATCGTCTCCGGCCTCGCGCTGGGCATCGATGCCGCCGCGCACCGCGGCGGCCTCGCCGGGGCGAGCAGCACCATCGCGGTTCTCGGCACGGGAATCGACGTAGCCTATCCGCAGCGCAACGCGGCGCTTGCAAGCGAGATCGCGAGCCACGGGCTGCTGCTTTCGGAGTTCCCGCCCGGCGTCCCGCCGGCCGCGCACAACTTTCCGCGCCGCAACCGCCTCATCAGCGGCCTCGCGCAGGGCTGCCTGGTGGTCGAGGCGGCGCTCGCCTCCGGCTCGCTCATCACCGCGCGCGCCGCCGCCGACCAGGGTCGCGAGGTGTTCGCGATCCCCGGCTCGATCCACTCGCCTCTGTCCAAAGGTTGCCATGCCCTGATCAAGTCGGGAGCGAAGCTGGTCGAATCGGCGGAGGATGTTCTCGCCGAGCTTGCGGGCTTTCGGCCGAGCGGCTTTGCCTCGACCGTGTCGCGGCCACGCGAAGCCGCGGCCTCGGGAGGGCCAGCCGCGGCGGAGCCCGGCCTGCTCCACTACATGGGCCACGACCCTGTGGACGTGGACTCCCTGTGCTCGCGCGCGGGGCTTTCGGCCGAGCAGGTCGCATCGCAGCTCCTGCGCCTGGAGCTCGACGGCCGCGTGGCGTCGCTTCCGGGCGGCCTGTACCAGCGGCTCGAGACGGGAGATCGCCGGTAAACCCAATCCCCAATGCAGCGTTAATAAGAAGGGAGCGCTTATGTACAACGTCCTCGTCTACGTGTTCGAGAACTGCCAGCAGACCGAACTCGCGCACGACAGCGACCGCGTGGCGAAGAAGCTGTCGGCGGCGGGGTTCGAGGATTCCGACATCAGCGAAGCGCTGCACTGGCTCGCCGGAGTCATGACCGGGCCGCACGCCGGCCTCGGCAACCTGCCCGACGGGAAGCGCTCGTTTCGCGCGTTCGCGCCGCGCGAGGTCGCGAAGCTCGACGCTCAATGCCGCGGCTTCCTCATGACGCTCGAGCACTCGGGCATCCTCAATCCGCAAACGCGCGAGCTGGTGATCGAGCGCTCGCTCGCGGCGTCGGGCGAGGCGCTGACGCTGGAGCAGCTCAAGCTCATCGTGCTGATGGTGATGTGGAACCAGCAAGCGGCCGCGAGCCGCCTCATGGCGGAAGATCTTTTCAGCGCGCCGCGCACTCGGTTGGCGAGCTAGACCGCGGTTTTCGCCGGCGCGCCGGTGGTTGAAGCCGGCGCGCGTTTGCACGTATCATCTGCCGCCTTTCGCCGACATGGGCAAGAAACTCATCATCGCTGAAAAACCGTCGGTCGCGGCCGACATCGCCCGCGCGCTCGGTAGTTTCACGCGCAAGGGCGACTATTTCGAGAGCGACGACTACGTTCTTTCGTCGGCGGTGGGGCACCTGCTCGAGCTCGCCGTGCCCGAGAAGTACGACGTGAAGAAGGGCAAGTGGTCGTTCGCGCGGCTGCCGCTCATCCCGCCGCACTTCGATCTGTCGCCGATCGAGAAGTCGGAGAGCCGCCTCAACCTGGTGCTGCGCCTCATGAAGCGCAAGGACGTCACCGGCCTGATCAACGCCTGCGACGCCGGGCGCGAGGGCGAGCTGATCTTCCGCTACCTGGCGCAGCACGCGCGCAATAAGAAGCCGATCGAGCGCCTGTGGCTGCAGTCGATGACGCAGCAGGCGATCCACGACGGCTTCGACAGCCTGCGTGCCGACAAGGAGATGCTACCGCTGGCGGACGCAGCGAAATCGCGCTCGGAAGCCGACTGGCTGGTCGGCATCAACGGCACGCGCGCGATGACGGCGTTCAATTCGAAGGAGGGCGGCTTCTACCTCACCACCGTCGGCCGCGTGCAGACGCCCACCCTCGCCATTCTGGTCGAGCGCGAGGAGCGTATTCGCGCGTTCACGCCGCGCGACTACTGGGAAGTGCAGGCGCGCTTCGGCGCCAAGGCGGGCGACTACCCGGGGCGGTGGTTCGATCCGAAGTTCAAGAAGGACGACGACGGTGAGCGCAAGGCCGAGCGCCTGTGGAGCGCGAAGGACGCCGAAGCCATCGTCGCCGCGTGCCGCGGGAAGGGCGGCGTCGCCAGCGAGGAAACCAAGCCGTCCACGCAGCTCTCGCCGCTGCTCTACGACCTCACCAGCCTGCAGCGGGAAGCCAACGGTCGCTTCGGCTTCCCGGCGCGGATGACGCTGTCGCTCGCGCAGGCCCTCTACGAGCGCCACAAGGTGCTCACCTACCCGCGTACCGATTCGCGCGCCCTGCCTGAGGACTACCTCGCAACAGTAAAGAAGACGCTCGAGGAGCTCGGCGCGACGCGCGCCTTCGGCACCTTCGCCAAGCAGATCCTCAAGCAGGGCTGGGTGAAGCCGAACAAGCGCGTGTTCGACAACAGCAAGATCTCGGACCACTTCGCCATCATCCCGACGCTGCAGACGCCGAAGCAGCTGAACGAGGCCGAGCAGAAGCTCTACGACCTGGTGGTGCGGCGCTTCCTCGCAGTGTTCTATCCGGCGGCCGAGTACCTGCAGACCACGCGCATCACGCGCGTCGGCGAGCACCCGTTCAAGACCGAGGGCAAGGTGCTGAAGTCGCCGGGCTGGCTGGCGGTCTACGGGCGCGCCGGCGGCGAGGAGAACGAGAACCTGCCAGCGATCACCCCCGACGAGAAAGTCGCGGTGCGCGAGCTCGACGCACAGGCGAATCAGACCAAGCCGCCGCCGCGCTACACCGAAGCGACGCTGCTCTCGGCGATGGAAGGCGCGGGCAAGCTGGTCGAGGACGACGAGCTGCGCGAGGCGATGGGGGCGAAGGGCCTCGGCACGCCGGCCACGCGCGCCGCGACGATCGAGGGGCTGATCCGCGAGGACTACGTGCATCGCGAGGGGCGCGAGCTGGTGCCGACGCCGAAAGCGTCCTCGCTCATGTTCGCCCTGCATATGCTGCACATCGTCGAGCTCGGCTCGCCCGAGCTCACCGGCGAATGGGAGCACAAGCTCAAGCTGATCGAAGCCGGCAAGATGACGCGCGAGGAATTCATGGCGCAAATCGGCGCGCTGGTGGAGAACTTCGTCAACACCATCAAGCACGGCGAGATCCCGGATGTGGTGTACGCCACGGTGCCGGCGCCCTGCCCGAAGTGCGGCGGCAAGGTGCAGGAAAACTACCGCAAGGTACAGTGCCAGAAGTGCGATTTCTCGCTGTGGCGCGTGATCTCCAGCCGCGAATGGTCGCCGGAGGAGCTGGCCGAGCTGTTCACCAAGCGTTTCATCGGCCCGCTCACCGGCTTCCGCAGCAAGCAGGGGCGGCCGTTCGCCGCCGGCATCCGGCTGAACGACGAGCTGAAGCTCGAGTTCGACTTCGGCCAAGGCGCGGGCGACGGCGACGAGGCGCCGGACTTCAGCGGCCAGGAGCCGCTCGGCGCCTGCCCGAAATGCCGCTCACGCGTGTTCGAGCACGGCGTGGCCTACGTGTGCGAGAAGGCGGTGGGCGCAGGGCGCAGCTGCGACTTCCGTTCCGGCCGCATGATCCTGCAGCAGCCGATCGAGCGCGAGCAGATGAAGAAGCTGCTCGAAACCGGCAAGACCGACCTGCTGACCGGCTTCGTTTCCAAGAAGAACCGGAAGTTCAAGGCGTTCCTGGTCAAGCAGCCCGACGGCAAGATCGGCTTCGAGTTCCAGGCCAAAGCGAAAGACAAAGCCGAGAAGCCGGCCGAAAAGCTGGAGAAGGCCGCCGCGGAGAAACCTACACGTCGAGGTTCCGCACCCCGAGCGCGTTCAACTCGATGAACGCGCGGCGCGGCTCGACCTCGTCGCCCATCAGCTTGGTGAAGATCTCGTCGGCGGCGATGCCGTCTTCGATCTGCACCTTGAGCAGCCGGCGCATCGCGGGATCCATGGTCGTCTCCCAGAGCTGCTCCGGGTTCATCTCGCCCAGCCCCTTGTAGCGCTGCAGCGTGGTGGCCTTCTCCACCTCGCCAAGCAGCCACTTCATCGCTTCGGAGAAGTCGCGCACCGGCTGTTTCTTGTCGCCGCGCTGCACGTACGCGCCGGTCCCGATCAGGCCGCGCAGCATCTCGGCGGTCTGACGGATCTGGGCGTAATCGCCCGAGTGCACGAACTCGGTGTCGATCGCCGTCATGCGCACGTTGCCGTGGCGCGTGCGCTCGATACGCATCTGGTAGCGCTCGGTCTTCTGGTCGAAATGGGGCGCCACCGCGACGCCGTCGCCGCCGATCGCCGCCTCGAGGGCTTCCGCCGAGGCCTCCGCGGTCTCGCGCCGCGAAAGATCGATCTTGGCGCCGCCGAGGATCACCTGCAGCACCTCGCGGTCGATAAGCCGAGACACGCGCCCGATGACCGCCTCGGAGAGCAGGAACGACTTCGCGAGCTGGGCGAGCGCCTCGCCGGCGATCGGCTCGCGTCCGGCGCCCGGGTGCAGGGCGGCGTCGACCAGCGCCTGCTTGAGCATGAACTCGTTCAGCTCGTGCTCGTCCTTGAGATAGCGCTCTTCCTTGCCGAGCTTGGCGCGGTAGAGCGGCGGCTGGGCGATGTAGATGTGGCCGCGCTCCACCAGCTCCGGCATCTGGCGATAGAAGAAGGTGAGCAGCAGCGTGCGGATATGCGAGCCGTCCACGTCGGCGTCGGTCATGATGATGATGCGGTGGTAGCGCAGCTTCTCGGGGTTGTACTCCTCCTTGCCGATGCCGCATCCCAGCGCCGTGATCAGGGTCGCGATCTCGGCCGAGGAAAGCAGCTTGTCGAAGCGCGCGCGCTCCACGTTGAGGATCTTGCCCTTCAGCGGCAGGATCGCCTGGAACTTGCGGTCGCGGCCCTGCTTGGCCGAGCCGCCCGCCGAATCGCCTTCGACGAGGTAGAGCTCGCACAGCGCAGGGTCGCGCTCCTGGCAGTCGGCGAGCTTGCCCGGCAGGCCCATGCCGTCCAGCACGCCCTTGCGGCGGGTCATCTCGCGCGCCTTGCGCGCCGCCTCGCGCGCGGCGGCCGCCTCGACGATCTTCACCGTGATGGTGCGCGCGTCGGCCGGGCGCTCGTCCAGGAACTCGCGCAGCCGCTCGGCCACGATCTCCTCGACCACCGGGCGCACCTCGGAAGACACCAGCTTCTCCTTGGTCTGCGATGAGAACTTGGGCTCGGGCACCTTCACCGAAAGCACGCAGGCGAGCCCCTCGCGCATGTCGTCGCCGGTGGTCTCGACCTTCGCCTTCTTCGCGATCTCGTTTTCCTCGATGTACTTGTTGAGCACCCGGGTCATCGCCGCGCGCAGGCCCGTGAGATGCGTGCCGCCATCCTTTTGCGGAATATTGTTGGTGAAGCACAGCACGCTCTCCTGGTAGGAGTCGTTCCACTGCATCGACACCTCGACCGTGAGCCCGTCCTTCTCTCCCAGGCCGTGAAACACGTTGGGATGCAGCACGTTCTTCGCGCGGTTCATGTACTCGACGAAGCCCTTGACCCCGCCGGAGAAGGCGAAGTTCTCCTCCTTGGCGGCGCGCTGATCGATGAGCACGATCTTGACGCCGTTGTTGAGGAACGAGAGCTCGCGCAGGCGCCGCGCCAGGATGTCGTAGTGGTAGTCGACGGTGCCGAAGATTTCCCTCGAGGCGAGGAAGTGAACTTCGGTGCCGCGCCGCTCGCTACGGCCCGCTTCCTTCAGCGCGCCGACGGCGGCGCCGTTGCGAAACTCCATCTGGTGCACGGCTCCGTCGCGCCAGATCGTCAGGCGCAGCCACTCCGAAAGCGCGTTGACCACCGACACGCCGACGCCATGCAGGCCACCCGAGACCTTGTAGGAGTTGGAGTCGAACTTGCCTCCCGCGTGCAGCTCCGTCATGACGATCTCGGCGGCCGAGCGCTTGGCCTCGTCGTCCTCCTTGATCCCGGTCGGAATGCCGCGGCCGTTGTCGAGCACCGAAATCGAGTTGTCGGTGTGGATGGTAAGCACGATCTCGTCGCAAAAGCCGGCGAGCGCCTCGTCGACGGCGTTGTCCACGACCTCGAACACCATGTGATGGAGGCCCGTGCCGTCGGAGGTGTCGCCGATGTACATGCCCGGGCGCTTGCGCACCGCCTCGAGGCCCTTCAGGACTTTGATCGAGTCGGAGCCGTAGTCGTTGGCCTCGGGCTTGCCCGAGTCTGGTTTTTCCTGTTCGGACAAGCGCTAGATCCTCATCGGCATGACGACGTACTTGAAGTCTTTCTCCGAAGCGTACGAGATCAGCGCGCTCGACGAAGCGTCGCCGAAGGCGCACTCGACCTCGGCCCCGGGCACATTGTTCAGGACATCGAGCAGGTAGTTGACGTTGAATCCGATATCGAGCGCGTCGCCGGAGTATTTGACCTCCAGCTCCTCGTGCGCCTCCTCCTGCTCGGCATTGGACGAAACGAGCTTCAAGCTGCCTTCTCCCAGCACCCAGCGCACCCCGCGGAATTTCTCGTTCGACAGGATCGCGGCGCGCAGCAGCGCCTGGCGCAGCGGCTCGCGCTCGATTCGCAGGGCGTTCTTGTGCTGCGACGGGATCACCCGGGTGTAGTCGGGGAACTTGCCGTCGACGAGCTTCGACACGAGCTCGACCGAGCCGAAGCTGAACCCCGCCTGGGTGGAAGAAAGCTGGACGCTCACTTCATCGTCGCTGTCGGCGAGGAGCTTCGAGAGCTCGAGCACCGTTTTTCGCGGAACGATGACTTCCTGGCGCGGCAGATCCGCCGCGAGCTTGAGGGTCGCGAGCGCGAGGCGATGCCCGTCGGTGGCGACGAGCTTCAGGCTGCGGTCCTCGACCACCATCAGCAGCCCGTTGAGGTAGTAGCGGATGTCCTGCTGCGCCATGGCGTACTGCACCAGGGAGAGCAGCCGCCGCAGGGCCCTCTGCTCGAGCTTGAAGCGCGCCGCCTCGCCGGCAGGCTTGGCGAGCTTGGGGAAGTCCTCGGCCGGCAAACTCTGCAGGGAAAAGCGGCTTCGGCCTGCCTTGACCAAGAGCCTCTTGTCCTGCTGCTGCAGCGTCACTTCGGTCGAGTCCGGCAGCGCACGCAGGATGTCGAGTAGCTTGCGGGCGCCAACGGTGATGGAATGGGATTCGGCCGCGGCCTCGAGGCCGCTCTTCGCCGTAATCTGGATCTCGATGTCGGTCGCGAGGAACGACAGGCTGCCGCCGACGCGCTCGATCAGCACGTTGGACAGTATCGGCAGGGTGTGGCGGCGCTCGATGATTCCGCTCACCGCGGAGAGGGGTACGAGGATCTCGTCGCGCTTTGCTTTGACCAGAACCATTTGTTCGTTACCTTTGTATTAATAACTAGTAATAACTAATAAGGGCGCCGCCGGCACGGGGTAACGCGGGAACGTGCTTGCCGGGCAATCACTTAGCGCCCGGGCGAGCCTCTGTGCAAGCTGTGGGGCGGCTGTGCGCCGCTGTGGACAGAATCTCGCCGTTCCTGCCCCCGCCGAGTTACCCACAGCTTGTCCGGACTTCGCGCACACCTCGGTCATCCTTTGAGTACCTGTTCGAGGATGAGGTAGTCGCGGTTGAGTCCGGTGTCCTGCTTGCGCAGGCTGGCGATCGTTCTGCAGGCATGCAGAACCGTGGTGTGGTCGCGATTGCCGAAGGCCTCGCCGATCTCGGGGAGGCTCATCTGGGTCAGGTCCTTGGCGAGCGCCATGGCAACCTGACGCGGCCGGGCCACGTTGCGGTTGCGCTTTTTGGAATGCATGTCCGAGATCTTGATCTTGAAGTACTCGGCGACGGTCTTCTGGATCCCTTCGACGCTCACTTGACGGCTCGCGACGTTGAGGATGTCGCGCAGCGCTTCCTTGGCGAGGTCGAGCGACAGCTCCCGCGCATTGAAACGGGAGAAGGCGAGCACCTTCTTCAGCGCGCCCTCGAGCTCGCGCACGTTGGAGCGGATGTGCTTGGCGATGAAAAAGGCGATGTCCTCGGAAAGCGCAATCGAGTCCGCCTCGGCTTTCTTCAGCACGATCGCCACG
>DASYPG010000234.1:0-1966 GCA_036006885.1 Burkholderiales bacterium
GCACCACCGCGATCCTCACGTCGGTCACGAAGTTCATCACGAGTACGACCAGGCCCATCGCGATACCCAGCGGAATGACGCGCACCGAGCGGTCGAGCGCGACCCACACGGAGGCGAGCACCGCGCCGAGGGCGATGCCAACCGCGGTAACGCCCTGCAGGATCGCGGCCTTGGAAAGGTCGAAGTTGAGCGTGGCGCGCGCCCATTCGATGACGATGAACTGCAGGGTCGCGCCGGCGCCCCAGAAGAGCGTGGTGACGGCGAGCGAGATCTGGCCGAGGCGGTCCTTCCACAGGTGCGCCACGCAGCGCGAGAAATCCCTGACCGTGTGCCAGGGGTGCGCGGGCAGCGGCTTGAGCGAAACGCCCGTGCCGGGCACCTTCAGGTTGAACAGCGCCGCGATCGCGTAGACGCCGACGATGATGGCGATCGCCGCTTCCGCCGGCGTGTCGACCGGCGTCTCGATGAACGGAAAATCGAAGTGCAGCAGCACCCCGGACACCTTGACGTGGATCAGCACGCCGCCGAGCACCGTGCCGAGGATGATCGAGACCACCGTGAGGCCTTCGATCCAGCCGTTGGCGATGACCAGCTTGCGGTGCGGCAGGTACTCGGTGAGGATGCCGTACTTCGCCGGCGAATAGGCCGCGGCGCCCAGGCCGACGATGGCGTAGGCGAGCAGCGGATGGGCCCCCCAGAGCATCGTCACGCAGCCCAAGATCTTCACCGTGTTGGCGATGAACATCACCTGGCCCTTGGGCAGGCGGTCCGCGAAGGCGCCCACCCACGGCGCGAGCACCACGTACGAGACGACGAAGAAGAACTTGAGGTAGGGCGTGAGCCAGGTCGGGCTGTCGGCCTGCATCAGCAGCGCGATGGCCGCGACCAGCAGCGCATTGTCGGCGAGCGACGAAAAGAACTGCGCCGCCATGATGATGTAGAAGCCGGAGTTCATCCGTCCTTCGAGCCGAGACCTTGTGCCCCCTGGGATTGATTGCTCTTTTTGTGGCGCGGGGCTTTATAGCACAATAAGGTTGCGATGCCCCGGCCGATCCGCGCTTTGATCTCGGCGAGCGCTTTCTCAAACAATTTGAAGATCGCGAAGACCCATGCCGGCGCGGCAAAGGTCTGGGCGGTGCTCAAGGCCAACGCCTACGGCCACGGCCTGGAGCGCGCCGCGGGCGCGCTCGGCGCGGCCGACGGCTTCGCCGTGCTCGACTTCGAGGAGGCCGCACGGCTAAGGGCGCGCGGCGTGCGCGCGCCGATCCTGATGCTCGAGGGCATGTTCCAGGCGCTCGATGTCCCGCTCCTCGGGCGGCACGCGCTCACGCCGGTGATCCACAACGCCGAGCAGGTGAAGATGCTGGCCGGCACGGACCCGGGCGGCGCGCTCGAGGTCTACCTCAAGGCCAACACCGGCATGAACCGCCTGGGCTTCGACGAGCAGGGCCTGCGCAGCGCGTACGAGGCGCTGCGCGCGAACCCGCGGGTGAGCGCGGTCACGCTGATGACCCATTTCGCCGACGCCGACGGCGCCGGCGGCGTCCGGGAGCAGCTCGCCGCCTTCGAGCGGATGATCGCTCCGCTCGGCCCCGTGCCTCGCTCGCTCGCCAACTCGGCCGCGCTGCTGCGCTTCCCTGCGGAAACGCGCGCCGACTGGGTGCGGCCGGGGATCATGCTCTACGGCTGCTCGCCGTTTGCGGACCGCGACGCGAGCTCCCTCGGCCTTAAGCCCGTCATGACCCTCGCCTCGGAGCTCATCTCGGTGCGCCGCCTGCGGCGCGGCGAGCGCGTGGGCTACGGATTCTCCTACGAGGCGGCCCAGGCCATGACCATCGGCGTCGTGGCATGCGGCTACGCCGACGGCTACCCGCGCCATGCGCCCAGCGGCGCCCCGGTGCTGGTCAACGGGAAGCGCGCGCGCACCGTTGGACGCGTATCGATGGACATGATCGCGATCGACGTC
>DASYPG010000235.1:0-5692 GCA_036006885.1 Burkholderiales bacterium
CTCGCCTTGCACGGTGCGCACCCATGGATTGAGGAGCGCCATGCCCGTGATGCGCGGGTCCTGGTGGGCATAGCACAGCGCGGCCGAAGCGGCGTCGCACAATCCCCAGATCGCCACCTCGGTAACTTCCGGCACTTGCGAAAGGAAGTGATCAACGGCGGCCCGCAGGTCGTCGCCGACGTTCTCGAAGGTCCTCGGTGCGCCGGTGCTGTCTCCCATTCCGCGGTAGTCGAACCTCATGACCGCATGGCCCTGCAGCGCGAGATCGTTCGCCAGCAGGACGAACTGGCGGTGGCTGCCTGCGCGGTACTGCGGTCCGCCGACCGCGATGAGCACGCCTCGGCTGCGCGGCTTCTCGGGCCGGGTGATAACGCCAAGAAGCCACTCCTGGCGGCATGCGAAGGCGACCGGTTGCCGTGTGATCGTCATGCGGCCGCCAAGGCGAAGCTCTCGGACGTGGCGGCTGTGAGCTCGGGACACTCGCTGATCTCGACCGAGCTCCAGAACAGCTCGCCCCTCACCGCGTGCAGATCGACTTCGGCACCCGCGGCGCCCCAGGCGAGGGCGGCGCGCCGCAGCGCGGGAGACGGCTTGCCTTCGGCGCTAATCTCGAACCAGCGCGCCGGGACGTTCTCGGGCGCCAGGGCAGCCAGATCGAGCCGCTCGATGACCTGGGCGAGCTCCGGCGCGAGCTCGTAGCCCGCGATTTCCAGCGCCTTTCCCGCGCGAAGCTGGGCCCGCAGCTGCTCGGTGCCATTGTTGGCGTCGCCGCCGGCAAGCATCTCGCCCGCAAGCCGCAGCCGCAGGAACTGCGTCATGAATTGCGCGCCGCTGACCACCGGCTGCCACAGCAGCAGACCAGCGAACGATTTGCCGCTTTGGCGCGAGAAATCGAGCGCGAGCAGGGCTCCCAGCCGCAAGCCCCAAAGGTAGATCGGAACCTCCGCTTGCCTCCCAAGCCACTCCACCGCAAGGGCGGCGTCCGCCTTCCATATGTCCCAGCGCGCATCGCCGAAATCGCCGCCGCTGTCGCCGCAGCCGAAGAGATCGATCTGGAGCACGTTGTAGCCACGCGCGGCGAATGCCCGCGCTTGGAGCGCGGCCATGCGGCGCGACTTGTTCATTTCCTCGGCGAACGGATGGAGGTACAGGACGCTCCCCAGGGGCGCGCCGACCGCCGGATGAAAAATGCAAAAGCGCTCCCCTCTTCCGGCCGGCAGGAAGAAAGCGTCGAAAGGCGCCCGGGAGCCGCTGCCGCTCATGCGTCGATTTTTTGCTGGACGAATTCGGCCAGGCTGCCGAGCGTGGCGAAGGTCGACGCCTCGATTTCGTCGTCCGCCACCGCGATACCGAAGTGCTCCTCGAGCGCCGTAATGAGGGAGACCACTGCCATGGAATCGAGCTCCGGAATCGCCCCGAGCAGCGGGGTCGCGGCGTCGCCAGCGCGGAGCCGGCCGCGAAGCTGGAGCGCCGAATCGACTACGGTCCTCACTTCATTGAGCACATTCATCTCCTTGCAATCGTTTGGGGCCGCGCTGGCCGCTTTGTTTTCAGGCACGGGCGTAGTGGCTGCGCATGGTGTTGTGGGCGAGGCGCAGACCGAAGCGCCAATCGGCGCGGTCCCACGGCGTGAAGCGCGGGATCTGGTACAGGTCGTCGCCGGCACGCGCCGCGCCCCAGGCGGTCGAGACTGCGGCGGCGAAGCCGAGCTCACGCGCGAGCGCCGCATGCTCGGCATGGTAGTCGCGTCGCGGGCTGCCGTTCGGGTAGGCGAAGAGGCGCACCGGGGCGCCGGTGATCTGCTCCAAGCGTACGCGACTCGCGTCCATCTCGTGCCGGGCGCGCCCGAGCGGGATCTCGGCGAGGATGGGGTGCGTGACGGTGTGCGCGCCGATCTCCATGCCGGCAGCGTGGAGCGCGCGCACCTGCTCCGAAGTCATCATGAGATCGGTCGGCGTGCGGCCACCGGCGCGCTGCGCGATCTCGTCGGCGACCCGCCGGCGGCGTTCGGGCTCATAGTACTTCAGGCGGGCGAGGATCCGCTCGATCGCCGCGGTTCGCTGCTCGACCGAGGCGACCGGATGGCAGCCGAGCCCCAGGTCGTCCAGGTCCAGATCCGTCCCGGACGCGGCGCGAAGCGCCTCGATCACAACGTCGTTGAACATGCAGTAGCCGTCGAGAAAGCCCGTGGCGACGAAGAAGATCGCCGGCAGGCCGAGGCGTTTCAGGACCGGCAGCGCAATGCTGAAGTTGTCTGCGTAGCCATCGTCGAAGGTGATGCAGAGCGCACGCCGGGGAAGGCGGCCCTCGCGCAGCGCGCGCACCGCCTCGCTGAGCGGCAGCACGTCGAAGTTGGCCTTGACCCACTCCATCCGGTGCTCGAACTCGGCGGCGCTCGGCACGTCGCTCAGAAGCGGATCGCGCTCAGGCAGGACGCGGTGGTAAGCGAGCACGCTCAGGCGCGGCGGACGGGGCACGCCGAGGAGGAAGCTCATGAGGAGGCTCATGGTCATTCCCCAAGCCTGCGCTTGACGCCGCCGCCGTCCTCTGCCGGGGTGCTCTCGGTACGAGAAGGCGAATCCATCTTGCGGGCGTCATTGTCGAAGGCATTGGCCGCCGAACTCGCGATCAGCGCCGTCAGGAAAGTGGTCATGCGTCGCCGATAGGGCGCTGGCTTTCGAGCCCTCGCTGCCAGGGATCTCCAGCGGCGCAGCTGCTTGCGTGCCATCCTCGACGAAAGATCGCCCAGCGCGAGCCGAAGGCTTCTCAGGCAGGGCTTGATGTCGTCTCGCGCCCAATAAAGAAGCGCGACAGGCCGCTGCGACACCGCTCGCCTCACTACTTGGCATGCGTACCACAATATGGAAAGCGGATCGCGCTCGGCATTGACCCAGACATAACGATGACGTTGTGTCGTCTTCGGCAGCGCCAGTCCGGCCTGGTGACAATACTCGAGATACGGGAGGTCGACCCCGTTGGCGATGCAGCAGCCAAGCCAGAAATCCGTGCGCCCTACGGTGGGCTCTATGACCCAGAGCGTGCCGCGAGCGTCGCGCTTGAGCTCGAGCGAAACCGGTCCGCTCAGGTTCAGGCCTTCGAAAAAGCGTTGCGACGCCCTGAACACGGCGTCGTCCTGCACGGGCTCTGCTACCGTCGTGTGTCCCATTGGCCGAGCGCGCAGCTTGCGGCCGTCGAAGCGGGCGACCACGCGTCCCCGGTCCAGGTACAGCCCGCAGAATGACAATCGACTTTCACCGCCGGGTATCCAGTCCTGGATCAGGACTGGGAAGTCGGTCGAGAATTCCAAGGCCAGGCGCTCGAGATCAGTCCGGGAGCGCAGCAGTCTGACCTTGAACCCCCGCAAGGGTCGCACCGGTTTCGCGATGACCGGATAGCACAGCTGAGGCGCCAGCTTGCGCGCTTCATCGGGGTGCTCGAGCTGCCATGTCTGCGGGTAAGGCGCGGCGACGAGCTCGCACCGCCCTTGCAGAGACGACTTGAGGACGAGCGCCGCAATCGTTTCGCGGCAGTGCGACCAGCTCAGCCGGTAATGCTCGGCAAGCAACGGCCAAGCCTGTGCCACGACGCTCACCATGTTGTCGTTGGTCAGGAACAGGACCGGTGGCAGTGTGGCGTTTCCGAGTCGCGGCCGCAGCTCGAGTAGTGCATCGATCAGACCGGCCCCGTTCACGTCGCGGGCAGAGTGCACAGCAGCATGCCGTGTCGTAGTCCCCGGCAGCCCGCCATTGGCCTCCAGCGCATGCACTTGGACGCCTCTGCGCCCCAGCGAACGCGCAAGCGCGAGACCATGCGCACACATCCCCACGATCAGGGCGGCGGGGCGCGCGGTCACGCGACGGCTCCCCGAGCGCCTTCCGTGATGCGCCGCCCGTCTCATACTGCCACCCTAAGGGCGGGTTCCATTTCGCGCGTACCCATGGCGTTCGCTAGGAACGCCTCGAACATGAGGAGCGTCCAGACGGGCGTGCTGTGGTCGCGCGCGCCGCTCTCGTGCTGGGCGATGAGCTGCGCGAGGTAGCCGGAGTTGAACCAGCCGGTCTCGGCGAGCCGCCCGCCGAGGAGCGCGTCGCGCACGACAGCGCGCAGCGGGCCCCGCAACCATCGCGCGAGCGGCACGGCGAAGCCCATCTTGGTCCGGTACAGCACCTCGTGCGACAGGTGCGGCTCCATCGCTTTCTTGAGCAGCCTCTTGCTTTCGTTTCCCTTGACCTTAAAGGACGAGGGCAAAGTGGCGAGCCATTCGACCAGAGGGTGGTCCATCAGCGGCTCGCGCACCTCGAGCGAGTGCGCCATGCTCGCGCGGTCGACCTTGGTGTTGATGTCGCCGACGAGATAGGTCTTGAGGTCGAGGTACTGGATGAGCCCGAGCGCATCCTCGGTGTTCGCCCGCGCGGCGTGCAGGTGGAAGACCTCGACGGCGTTGTAGCCGCCGAGCTCGGCCTTGAAGGCGTTGCTGTAGAGGAGCTCACGCGTGTCGTCGCCCAGGAACGATATGCTGTGGAAGTACGCCTCGACCGAGCTGCGGGCGAGCGCCTGGAAAGTGGTCTTGGCGCGGAACACCTGCGGCGCCCAGTCCGCCTTGGGATAGACGCGGCCGAGCAGCCCGAAGGCGGGACGCCGCAGCGCCAGCGGCAGCTTACTGCGCAGGCGTTCCTCCATGGCATGGAACCGGTAGCGCCGGTAGCCGCCGAAGCTCTCGTCGCCGCCGTCACCCGAGAGCGCGACGGTGACGTGCCGGCGCGCGAGCTGGCACACGCGATAGGTGGGAATCGCCGAGCTGTCGGCGTACGGCTCGTCGTAGGTGCGCGCGAGCTCGTCGACCAGGCCGAAGTCGTCGCTGTCGACGTTGTCGACGAAATGGCGGGTGCGGTAGCGCTTCGCAACTTCGCGTGCGTAGCGCGACTCGTCAAAGGCCGGGTCGCTGAAGGAGATCGAGCAGGTATTCACGGGCTGCTCGCTCACGCCCGCCATGGTCGCAACCACCGCGCTCGAGTCGACGCCGCCTGAGAGAAAGGCGCCAAGCGGCACCTCGGAGATCATCCGCAGGCGCACCGACTCGCGCAGGCGCTCGACCAGCTCGGCCTGCGCGTCGGACTCGCCGATCGGGTTGTCGAGGGTAAAGCGCACGTCCCAGTACTCGCGTGGCGCGGCCACGGGTTGGCCGCGGCGCAGGGTGAGCGTATGCGCGGGCGGCAGCTTGCGCGCCATCCTGTAGACGGTGCGCGGCTCGGGGATGTAGCCGAAGGCGAAATAGTCCTCGACCGCGAGCGGGTCCAGCTCGCGCGCCAGGCCCGGGTGCGCGGCAAGGGATTTCAGCTCCGAGCCGAAGAGCACGTGGCCGTCGCGCAGCACGGCGTAGTAGAGCGGCTTCACGCCGAGGCGGTCGCGTGCGAGGAACAGCGTCTCGCGATTGCGGTCCCACAGCGCGAACGCGAACATGCCCCGGAAGCGCTCGACGCAGGCTTCGCCCCAGGCTTCCCAGGCGTGCACGATGACTTCGGTGTCGCTCTTCGTGCGGAATACGTGCCCAAGCGCGGTGAGCTCGGGAATCAGCGCTTGGTAGTTGTAGATCTCGCCGTTGAACACCACCACTACGCTGCCGTCTTCGTTGAATAGCGGCTGCTGCCCGGTCGCAAGGTCGATGATCGAAAGCCGACGGTGGCCGAGCCCC
>DASYPG010000236.1:0-2793 GCA_036006885.1 Burkholderiales bacterium
AGGATTTCGGCGCCGAAGCCTTTGCGGTCGCAGTACTTGAGGTACATGCGCATGAGCATCTGCGTCCAGTCCTGCGCCTCGGTGCCGCCGGCGCCGGCCTGGATGTCCATGAAGCAGCTGTTCGGGTCGAGCGGATTGGAGAACATGCGGCGGAACTCGAGCGCCGCCACGTCGCTTTCGAACTTCGCTACGTCGGACGCAACGCCGACGAGCGTGGCGTCGTCGTTCTCCGGACGCGCCATGTCGAAAAGCTCCTTCGCGTCGCTGATACCCGAGGCGATCGATACCAGCGATGCGACGGTCGAATCGAGCGCTTTCTTTTCCCGGCCGAGCTCCTGCGCGCGCCTCTGGTCGCTCCAGACGCCTGGGTCGGCCAAAAGCTGCTCTACGACTGAAAGCCTGCTCTGCTTGCCTTCGAGGTCAAAGATACCTCCGCAGCTCGTTGGACCGTTTCTCGAGGTCGGCGAGCGATGAGGCGATCTGGTTGATGCGTTCGGCTTCCACCTTCGATTCCGTTAGCGTGATTCCATGCGCTCGCCCCAGTAGCGCACTTCCTGGCGGAAGCGCGCCTCGGCCTCGAGCGGGTCGAGCGGCATGACGAGGTTGCGGCTCGGGATGGAGATGAAGGCCTTCTTCAGGCCCTCGCGCAACGTGGAGAAATAGAAGTACACCTGGTCGTCCGGCCGCTGCACCATAAAAAGCATAAAATCGCGCTTGTCGTCCGCCGAGATCTGCGCGATGCGCAGCACGTCCTCGTTCCGGAACCCGCGCTGGCGCGCCTCCAGCACCTCCTCGGTGACCTGGCGCGGAATGCCCATCGCGTCCGCGACATCGGCGCCGACGAATCCGTCGCGTCCGCTCTGGCGCAGCCATCCGGCGATGCTGCGCAGGCTCACGAATTCCGGGCTGGTGATCTGCTGCAGACCCGAGGCCGCCGGCGCCGCCGCATACCCCGGCAGGGCCGCAGGCAGGGCTGCAAGCAGGCCCAGGAAGCCAACAGTAATAGCCGAGCGCCGCATCGTCTCCCCGAGGAGTTCTTGGCGCTAGTTTAAGCGATCACACCCGCTTCGCGGCATACTCCTCGGCGATTTTGTCGTCAAAGAAGGTCGTCGGGTTGGGCGCGGCCATGAAGCGCCGATGGACCTCCGGGTACACCCCGCCGTATTGGAACACCTGGCCGTTGGACATCTCCACTTCGAGGGTGCGCGTCTTCTCGTCGTAGCCGACCGAGCGCAGCTTGGAGGAGTTGACCCGCTTGCGGTCCATCAGAACCCCTCTACGGTCAGGGTTTCTCCGGCTTTGACCGCCGCGAGCCGTTTCGGATCACCCACGATTCGCCCGAGCACGTTGCAGCGGCTGGCGAGCTTCGGGCGCTCGTCGGTCGAGATCGGGGTGCGGCCGTAGGGCAGGGCGATGGCGTCGCCCTCGGTCCAGAAGCACACCGTCCCGGGCTCGACGACCTGGCGCGCGTCCTTCTCGAGCCTCGCCTTGACCGGCGTCGCGAAGTAGACCTCTTCCCCCCAGGTCTGCGCCGTGGCCTCGAACGGCAGGGCCTCGGCGATGGCCCGGGCGGTCGGCGTATCGAAGAGCTCTACCTCCAGCTTGGTGGCCTTGAACTTTAAGGAAAGCTTCATCCGCCGAGGGTCGCACTCCAGGGCGTCTTTGCGCCGCCGCTTTCCATCACGCCCTCGATGCTCGATCCCTTCACCTGGCCGCTGAATTCGCCGCGGCGGCCCGTCAGCCGGAAGCTGATGCGGTCGCCGCGCAGCTTCACGTCCTCGAGCGGCACGTCCTTGCCGTCGAGACGGGCGCTTCCCGAGACGCGCGTGAGCTGCTGCTTCAGCTGCAGGATCGCCGGTTGCTTGCTCACCGCCGCCGGCATCTGCGCGCTCCATTTGCCCGCCACCTTGGCCGGCACCATGTAGAGGTAGATGAGGGTGGTGGTCACGCCGCTGATCTGCACCTTGTCCTCGAGGTCCATTTGCACGTACTTCTCCGGGATCCAGCCGGTGAGCGGGTAGTCGTGCGACACGATGCGCGTCCCGGGCTTCAACTCGCTCAGGAACTTGTCCTTGAGGAGGTTCACCGTGTCCGGCAGCAGGTACATCGTGATCACGGTGGCCTGCGACATGTCGGTCTTGAAGAGGTCCTGCTTGAGGAACTTGACGCGGTCGGCGAGGCCTTCCTTCTGCGCCGCCTCGTTCGAGCGGCGCACCAGGTCTTCCTTGATCTCCACGCCGAAGCCGCGCGCGCCGAAGATCTTGGCCGCGGTGAGCACGATGCGTCCGTCGCCCGAGCCGAGGTCGATGAGGAAGTCGGAGGGACCGACCTCGGCGTAGCGCAGCATGTCGGACACCACGCTTTGCGGCGAGGGGACGTAGGGGCCGGCGTCCTTGACCGGGTTCAGATCTTCGGCGTGCACGGAGAAGCAAAGCAGCAGGGCCGCCAGGGCAAGGGCGCGGGTCATTCGAAGTGCTCCACGTTGAGCTGGATGGTTCTGAGTCCGTTGAACTCGTTCATCGCCAGCCGGTACGCGGCGCGCACCTTCTCCGGCAGCGGCTCGAGCGCGCCGAAGCGCATCGCTTCATAGCGCCGCCCGTCTTTCACCAGGCGCAGCTTGAGGTGCTTTTCGCCGACCACGCGCTGGGACTCCACGCCGAAATTATCGCAGAAGAGCGGTTGCGGAAATCCCTGGCCCCAGATCTCGCCCTCGAGCATGCGCGCGACCTCGAGCGTGCAGTGTGCGCCTTCCAGGGCGCCGTCGGTCTCGACGGTGCGCAGGCGCGCCTCGGC
>DASYPG010000237.1:0-11296 GCA_036006885.1 Burkholderiales bacterium
ACGGCTTCGCGCGCCTCGCGCCTGATAAAATCCGACCCTTGCCCGCCGCGGAGAGATGGCAGAGTGGTCGATTGCGGCAGACTCGAAATCTGTTGTACCCGTGAGGGTACCGGGGGTTCGAATCCCTCTCTCTCCGCCACTTTCCAGCATTGAAGAGAAGAACCGGCAACAACAATTAGAACGAAGGCTGGCTTGAAGCCATGCTCGAAATCATCGACCCCGCCGTCATAGGCGGCTCCCTCGCCGGTATCCTGTTTATGGGCATCCTCGCGGCGCTCGCGTTCGGACGCTGGATCGGCACGCGTACCATCGCCCGGTACGGGCCTGCGGCACCGCCAAACATGGGCTCGCTTGAGGGCGCAGTATTCGCCCTCCTCGGCCTGATCATCGCCTTCACCTTCTCGGGAGCGTTGTCGCGCTTCGACACGCGCCGGGCGCAGGTGGTCGACGAAGCGAACGCGATCGGCACCGCGTACCTGCGCGTCGATCTCCTGCCGGCGAGCTCGCAGCCGCGGCTGCGCGACAGCTTTCGCAGCTACGTCGACTCGCGCATCGAGACCTACCAGCGGCTCCCCGACCTGCAGGCGGCCAAGGCCGCCCTGGCGCGCTCGCAGGAGTTGCAGGGCGAGATCTGGTCGCAGGCAGTCGCCGCCGTGCGCACGCCAGGAAGCCCGCCAAGCGCGGAGATGCTCATGCTGTCCGCGCTCAACCAGATGTTCGATATCACGACGGTCCGCTTCGCCGCAACGCAGATGCATCCGCCGGTGATCATCTACGCCATGCTGATCGGTCTCGCGCTCGCCTCGGCGCTCCTTGCCGGGTACCAGTCCGCGGGCGAAAAGGCGTACGACTGGTTGCACCAGCTCGGCTTCGCCGGGATCGTCGCGTTCACGGTGTACGTCATCCTCGATATCGAATATCCGCGCCTGGGATTCGTACGCATCGACGCCATCGACCAGATTCTGGTGAATGTCCGCCAGGGGATGAAATAGGCGCTCGAGCGCCGTATTTCTTCAACTACTTCCACGGTTCGCCACGCCGCGCCGAGCTCTGCAGGATCGCCCGGACTGCGCGGCTACTTCCTGATCGATGAGTCCGTGCGGCGGAGCTGGTCGTAGAACGACCGCACCCATACGACGTATTGCTGGGTTTCGGGGTAAGGCGGGATGCGGCGCCCGTATTTGAGAACCGCGCCCTCGCCGGCGTTGTAGGCGGCGAGCGCGAGGCTCAGGTTGCCGTCGAACATCGCCATCAGGTCGCGCAGGTAGCGCACGCCGCCGTCGACGTTCTGCGCGGGATCGAAGCGGTTGTCCACGCCGTAGCGCATCGCGGTCTCGGGCATGAGTTGCATCAGGCCCGCGGCGCCTTTCGGTGACACGGCCCTCGGGTCGAAGTTGGACTCGACGCGGATCACCGCGCGCACGAGGAGAGGATCGACGCCATGGCGCCGCGCGATGGTGTCGATCGGGTGCTCGGCGCGGGCAACGACGGCAACCGCGGTCGCGGGTGGAAGCGGCGGCTGATCGGTGATCAGCAGCGAGCCGTCGGGCTGGACCAGGGTGAAGATCTCGGCGGCGCTGGGTGTGGCCGGCGCAAGCGCTACGAGCGCCGCAGATGCGAGCGCAACGAGGCGTTTACGCGTGCCGAGCGGCGTCTTCGAAACGCGCAATCCCTTCCTCCCTGGGCCGGCTTGTCCGGCGGCTGCATCATGCCACAGGGAATTAGGAGAGCGCCATCACGTGCCGTCGGACCTGCGTGCAGGCCTCGATCATCGAGCCGCGCGAATGCGATCGGCTGCCATGATCGAAAAGCGAATCCATACATGCGCTTGAATTTGACCTCGGCGAAAATCGGTCACGATCAGATCCACGACGGACTGATGCCAATGGACTAACGCTGGGACCGGCAGGGAGACCGGGTTATGCGTACCCCGATCATTGCCTGCACGGCGATGCAGTAGACTTGGATCTCTTCGCAAATCCCTCGTCCGCCTCCCTTGAATGACCTCGGTTCCGCTGCAGGTGCAGTTCGATCCAGCGTCGGCGCGCTTCGGCGCGGCGCGCTCGCAGAAGCGTCTCGAAGACGACCGGCTCCTCGCCGGCAAGGGCCTGTTTAGCGACGACCGGGAATTTCGCGATCAGGCGTGGCTGGTCCTAGTGCGCTCGCCGCACGCGCACGCAAAGATTTCAAAGGTCGACTTGTCGGAGCTCCGGAGGCAAAGAGGCGTCATCGCCGCCTGGTCGATGGCCGACCTGCGAGCTGAGGGCGTAGGGCATATTCCGTTTCCGCCGGCGTTCAAGCGCGCCGACGGTTCGCCGATGGCGGCGCCGCTGCGCACGCCGCTCGCGGAAGGCAAGGTGTACTACGTGGGGCAGCCCGTCATCGCGGTAGTCGCGGAAAGCCGAAACCAGGCGCAGGACGCGGCGGAGCTTGCTGTCGTCGACTACGAGGAGCTCCCGTCGGTGGTCGATGCGAGCGCGGCCGTGGCGCCGGGCGCGCCGCTTGTCTGGGAAGCGGCGAGGGGCAATATTGCTGCCGAGGCGTCGTACGGCGACCCCGAGCAGGTGAAGAAGGCGTTCGCCGCGGCGGCGCACGTCACCGAGCTCGAGCTCCGCAACCAGCGCGTCATCGCCATGGCGATGGAGCCGCGCGCCTGCATCGGCGTGTTCGAGAAGGGCCGGACCACGCTCTATACGCAGAACCAGACCCCGACCGGGGCGCGCGAGCTGCTCGGCGCCGTGTTCAAGCGCAAGCCCGAGGAGTTCCGCGTCGTCAACGGCGACATCGGCGGCGGCTTCGGCATGAAGACCGGGCTCACGCCGGAAGACGCGCTCGTGTGCTACGCGGCGCGCAAGCTCGGCCGACCCGTGCGCTGGCGCGGCGAGCGCAGCGAGGAATTTCTCGCAGCGCACATGGGGCGCGATCAGCACGTCAGGGCGAGCCTCGCGCTCGATCGCGAAGGCCGCATCCTCGCACTTCGCACCGACGCGCTCGCGAACATCGGCGCGGTGCCGGTCGGCTCTTCGGTCATCATCCCGCTGCAGCTCACGCCCAAGGTGCAGACCACAGTGTATCGAGTGCCCGTGGTGCACTACCGCGTGCAGGCGGTGCTCACTCACACCATGGCGACCGGCGCCTACCGCGGCGCCGGCCGTCCCGAGGCGAACTTCCTCATGGAGCGGTTGATGGAAAAGGCGGCGCGCGAGATGAGTCTCGATCCGGTCGAGCTGCGCCGGCGCAACTTCATCGGGCCGAACGAGCTTCCGCATCGCACGCACCTCGGCGATGTCTACGACAGCGGCGACTTCGGCCGCATGCTTGAGCAGGCGCTCGCGGCCGCAGACGCGAGAGGTTTTGAGGATAGAAGAAACGACAGCAAGGCGAGAGGCAAGCTGCGCGGCCGCGGCGTGTCGGCCTACCTCGAGTGGACCGGGGCGATTCCCACCGAGACGGTCGGCATCGAAATGGCCGCGGATGGAACGCTGACCGTGTTCTCCGGCACGCAGGCGATGGGGCAGGGGCTGGAAACCTCGTATTCGCAACTCGTCAACGAGCTGCTTGGAATCGACGTTGAACATATCAGGATCGTGCAGGGAGACACCGACCGTGCCACCGGCGTGGGCAGCGTCGGCTCGCGCTCGGCGTTCGTCGGCGGCTCGGCGCTCGTCGCGGCGGGGCGCAAGATGATCGCGCGTGGGCGCGAATTGGCCGCTGAAGTCCTCGAGGCGGCGGCTTCGGACATCGAATTCCGGGACGGACGTTTCTACATTGCGGGCACCGATCGTTCGATCGCCTTGGCCGAGATCGCCAAAGGGCAGGAGAAAAAAATCATTCGCGTTTCCGCCACCGAGACGCCGTCGACGCCGTCGTGGCCCAATGGCGCGCAGGTTGTCGAGGTCGAGATCGATCCTGAAACCGGCGAGACCACCCTCGCGCGCATCGCGAGCTGCGACGACATCGGCCGCATCATCAACCTCCCGATCGTCGAAGGTCAGGTGCACGGGGGCATCGCGCAGGGCGCGGGCCAGGCGCTCTTCGAGGCCGCGCTCTACGACCCGGACAGCGGGCAGCTTCTGTCGGGTTCGCTCATGGACTACTGCGTGCCGCGGGCGGACCAGTTTCCGCCGATGCACGCCACTTTCGACGAAAGTGTTCCATGCAGGACCAACCTGCTGGGCGTCAAGGGCTGCGGCGAGCTCGGCACCATAGGCGCCGCGCCGGCCGTGGTGCACGCCGTGCTGGACGCGCTGCACGATCGCGGCGTGCCGCACCTCGAGATGCCGCTCACGCCGGAGAAGATCTGGCGCGCGTTGCAGCGAGGCTAGGTGCCGGGTGCTATATTGAGCGGCTCCGTCCGGCCGTCATGTACAGCGAGCAAAACCGCGCACTCAGCTACGCCATAGCAGCGTCGATCGTGCTGCATGGAATGCTGCTCTTCGGGATCGCGCTGCGCGATCGCCCGCGTCCGGGGGAGTCGCAGATGCCTTCGATCTTTGCCCGTCTGGTCGAGTCTCCCGCAGCCGCGCCTGCCGCTGCGCCGCCGGCGCAATCCGCGCCAGCGACCCCTCCGTCGCGGGCGAAACCTGCGGCGCCAAAACGACTCGCCAGGCAAGCACCGGCGCCAACCCCGCAACCCGCCGCCGAAGCGGCCCTCGAAGAAGCGCCCGTAGGCGAAGCGCCAGCGGAGTCGATCCGGCATGAGCCGCCTGTGCCGCAGGCCATCGCCGGAGCCGGCGACGCGGCTGCGGTCATATCGGCGCCCGCGACGGCTTCCGCCGGCGCGCCGCCCGGCGAGCCGGCGGTCGACCCGGGTTCGCTCGAGCGGTATCGGCTGCAGCTCAAAGTCGTCGCCGCCAGGTACAAGCGCTACCCCCGCACGGCGACCGACAACAACTGGAAAGGCGTCGTCGCGCTGCGCGTGGTTATGGATCCCGGCGGCCAGCTCGCGGCGCTCACGGTCACGAAGACCTCGGGCCACGATGTGCTCGATCGGCAGGCCCAGGAGATGTTCAGGAACGCCGCTGCCGACGTGCCGGTTCCGCCGGTCCTGCGCGGCAAGCAGTTCGCCGTTGAGGTGGCAGTGGACTACTACCTCACGGAGTGACTTCGGGCTGAAACGCCAATGCCCGGTAAATGTCCGTGACCTGCGGTCCACCGCCCGCGGTCCCGCGCGTTTTGGTGGATGGAAAATGGGCCTTGGCCGCGCGGTGTTCTCCAGCTTTTTGCTGATGGTGGCGCTGATGGCCGGCGAAGCTCCGGCGCAGGGCTCGCTCGAAATCATTCCTTTGCGTCACCGCACCGCCGACCAGGTGCTTCCCGCGCTCCGACCGCTCATGGAGCCGGGCGCCACGCTCACCGGCCAGGGTACGCAGCTCATCGTGCGCACGAGCCCGGCGAATCTTGCCGAGCTGAGGCGCGCGCTCGACGAGCTCGACCGGCCGCTGCGCCGCCTGCAGATCTCGGTGCGCTTCGACGACTCGCTGGACAGCGCGGCTCAGGGCGTCGAGACGAACGCACGCATCACGAACCGCGGCTCGAGCGTCGAAGTGCGGACGGAAGGGCGCCAGAGCGCAGCGGCCGAGCGCGTGGACCAGCGCGTACAGGTGCTCGACGGCGGACGCGCGTTCATCTCGATCGGTAGAAACACCCCGATCTACGACGGCACCGCTTTCCGGGAAACCTCGAGCGGCTTCGAGGCAATCCCGCGCCTTGCAGGGGGCGGTGTGGTCGTGGAGATTGCCCAGCGCCGCGACACGCCGGGGCGCCAGCAGGCGCTGTCCACGACCGTCAGCGGCCGGCTGGGCGAATGGCTCGAGATTGGCGGAGCCCTCGAAGCTGCTGCCCGCGACGACAGCTCGATTCTCTCCGCGCGCAGCAGCCGCGACGCCCGATCGGGCGGAGTCTGGCTCAAGGTGGACGAGCTGAAGCCTTGAAACAAATTCTCGAACGGACCTTTGCCGCCGACGGGCCGTTTGCCGAGCGCGTCCCGAATTTCAGGCTTCGAGCCGAGCAGCTCGAGATGTCCCAGGCGATCGGCGAAGCGATCGAGAACACCGCAGTCCTGGTGGCCGAGGCCGGCACCGGTACCGGGAAGACCTTCGCCTACCTGGTGCCGGCGCTCCTCGCCGGCGGCAAGGTCATCGTTTCGACCGGCACCAAGACGCTGCAGGATCAGCTCTTCGACCGCGACCTGCCGGCGGTGCGCGCGGCGCTCGCCTCGGGCGCGACCATCGCGCTGCTCAAGGGACGCGCCAACTACGTGTGCCTGTACCGCCTGCGGCGCGCCGCCCGCGAGGGCCGTTTCGCCACGCGCGACGAAGCAGCGCAGATCCGCAAGATCGAGCGCTTTGCCGCGGTGACGACGACCGGCGATCGTGCCGACCTCGCCGACGTGCCGGAGGACGCGCCGGCCTGGGCGAACGCGACCTCGACGCGCGAGAACTGTCTTGGGCAGGGCTGCCCGGACTACAAGGACTGCTTCGTCATGCGGGCACGCAAGAACGCGCTCGCGGCCGACGTGGTCGTGGTGAACCATCACCTGTTCTTCGCCGACCTGGTGCTGCGCGAGGAAGGCATCTCGGAGCTCCTGCCGGCGTGCAATACCGTGATCTTCGACGAGGCGCATCAGCTGCCGGAGACCGCACGCGTGTTTTTCGGCGAGACGCTCTCGAGCGCCCAGCTGGTCGATCTCGCACGCGACGTGCGCCTGGAGCTGCGCGCGGCCGGCGGTACCTCGCCCGAGCTCGACCCGGTTGCGGCGCGGGTAGAGAAGGCCGCGCGCGACCTCAGGCTGGTGTTCGCCGAAGCCGGCGCGCGGCTCGCATGGAGCCAGGCGCTCCGACTGCCGGGATTCGACGACGCGCTGGCTAAGCTGAATTCAGCGCTCCATGTCCTGGAGCAGGCCCTCGCCGCGCAGCAAGGGCGCGCCGAGGGACTCGACGCCTGCGCGCGCCGTGCGAGCGCCGCGCGTCACCTTCTCGTGCGGCTGCGCGAAACCGAGGTGTCCGCCGAAGTGCGCTGGGTGGAGGTCTTCAGCCACGCCGTGCAGCTCCACGTGACGCCGCTCTCCTCGGCGGAGCTGTTCCGGCGCCAGATGGCCGACCATCCGCGCGCATGGATCTTCACTTCGGCCACGCTTGCCGTGGGCGAAGACTTCGGCCACTTCACGCGCGAGCTCGGCGTGCCCGACGCGCGAACCCGGCGCTGGGCGAGCCCGTTCGATTTTCCGCGCCAGGCGCTGCTCTACGTGCCGAAGGCGCTGCCCGAGCCCGGCGAGACCGGCTTCACCGAGGCGGTGATCGAGGCGGCGCTGCCGGTCTTGCGCGCGAGCGAAGGCCGGGCCTTCCTGTTGTTCACCACGCTGCGGGCGCTGCGCAGGGCCCACGAGCTGCTCGTCGACCGCGTTCCGTATCCGCTGCTGGTGCAGGGCACCGGCTCGCGCAGCCAGCTCCTGTCGCGCTTCCGCGCGCTCGGCAACGCGGTGCTGCTCGGCAGCCAGTCGTTCTGGGAAGGCGTCGACGTGCGCGGCGATGCGCTGTCGCTCGTCGTGATCGACAAGCTGCCGTTCGCGCCGCCCGACGACCCCGTGCTCGCCGCGCGCATCGAGGGGGTGCGCAACGCGGGCGGCCAGCCGTTCAACGAGCTGCAGCTGCCGCAGGCGGTGCTGCAGCTGAAGCAGGGCGCCGGACGCCTCATCCGCGACGAGGCCGACCGCGGCGTGCTGATGTTGTGCGACCCGCGCCTCGTGACCAGAGCCTACGGCAGGCGCATCCTGCAAAGCCTGCCGCCGATGGCGCTTACCCGCGAGCTGTCGGCGGTGGAGGGCTTTTTTGCGGCTCGTCCTGCAGGTGGATGCGGATGATTTCCTCGAAGCTCGAGTCGGCGCGAAAGCCGAGCGCCAGCGCCCGGCTCGCGTCGAAGTTCTGCGGCCAGCCGCTCACGATGCGTTCGATGAGCGGATCGGGCTCGCGGCGGATCCGCTGCGCCATCTTGTCGCCGGCGACCTTGCGCAGGGCCTCGATCTGCTCGCCAACCGTCGCGGAGATGCCGGGCATGCTGAGGTTTCTTCGGCTTCCCAGCTTTGTAGTATCCAGTTGAGCGGCGTGGAGAAGGAAGCCGACCGCGGCGCGCGGCGAGGCGAACCAGTGACGCACGCTCTCGGACACCGGCAGCACGGCCTCCTGGCCGGCGAGCGGCTCGCGGATGATCCCCGAGAAGAACCCCGAAGCCGCCTTGTTGGGCTTGCCCGGGCGCACGCAGATGGTCGGTAAGCGGATGCCGATGCCATCGAACAACCCGCGCCGGCTGTAGTCGGAGAGCAGAAGCTCGCCGATCGCCTTCTGGGTGCCGTAGCTCGTGAGCGGAGCGTTCAGGAACTCGTCGTCGATGGCTTCGGGAAAGGGCGCGCCGAACACCGCGATCGACGAGGTGAATACCACGCGCGGCCGATAGGAACCCGCCACGGAACCCGCCGCGCCGCCGTCTTTGGCGCCTTCCTTCCGGATCGCCTCGAAAAGCCGCCGCGTGCCGTCGAGGTTGACGCGGTATCCCTTGTCGAAATCCGCCTCGGCCTCGCCTGACACGACCGCGGCGAGGTGAAAGATGAGCTCCGGGCGCGCGGCGACCAGCTTTTCCGCTTCGCCTGCAACCGAGAGATCCGAAACGAGCGCCTTGTGCCTGCTTTCGAAAGGGACTACATCGTGAAGCGTGAGATCGGCAGCCGCGGCGTCCTTCGAAAGGCGCTCGACCAGCTTGCGGCCGATCATGCCGGCCGCGCCGATGATGAGGGTCGGGCGGCTCACCACGCGGTCACCAATTGGGGTCCCACAGGCGCCACCACGGCACGTCGACCTTGCGCGAACCACCCCTCAGGTAGACGCTGTTCGGGAAGTTGGTGCGAAGCACTCGGTCGGCCGAGTCGCGCAACTCGGCCATGCCGAGCGCGTCGTACGCCTTGACCAGGATGGCCATCGCGTCCTCGACCGCCGGCGCCTGCGGATAGTGCTGGATCGCGTACTGCGCACGGTTCGCGGCCGCGACGTAGGCGGTGCGCTTCATGTAATAGCGGGCGACGTGAACTTCGTTCGATGCGAGGGCGTTGACGAGGTAGCGCATGCGCACCGAGGAGTCGGCCGCGTATTTCGACTCCGGAAAGCGCGTCACCACCTCCTTGAACGACTCGAAGGCCTCGCGCGAGGCCTTGGGGTCGCGGTCCGTCATGTCGGGCGTGGTGACGGCGGTCATGAAGCCAGACATCTCGTTGAAGTTGATCAGGCCCTTGAGGTAATACGCGTAGTCGACGCTGGGATGGTTGGGGTAGAGCTTGATGAAACGGTCGGCGGCGGCGATCGCCGAGGCGCGCTCGCCGTCCTTGTATTGGCAGTACGCGACCTCGAGCTGCGCCTGCTGCGCGAAGCGTCCATAGGGAAAGCGCGCCTCGAGCTTCTCGAAGTACTTGATCGCCTTCGCCCATTCCTTGCTCGACATGGCGTCCTTCGCCTCGCCGTAGAGGCGCTGCGCCGACCAGCCGACGGTCTCGTCGTCCTCCTTGCCGGAGAAGAGCCCGCACCCCGCAAGGAGCAGCGCCAACGTGGAGAGAAGCGCGGCAAGAAGTAGACTTGATCGCATGAGCGGCAAAAATTATAGCGTCGGCGAGGACGCGGACTGGGAGGAAAGCTTCGCCGCGCCGATGCGCTGCACCGTGCCGAGCGAGCTCGGCGGGATGCGCTTCGACCAGGCGCTGGCGCGCTTGTTCCCGCAGTACTCGCGCAGCCGGCTGCAGGCATGGCTCAAGGCGGGCCACATCCGGCTTGACGGGCGCAGCGCCGAGGCGCGGCACGCGGTGACGGGAGGCGAGCAGGTCGTGCTGGAGCCCCCGCCCGCCCCGGACGCCATCGCCCCAAAGGCGCAGCGCATGCCGCTCAAGATCGTGCACGAAGATGCCGATCTGATCGTCGTCGACAAATCGGCCGGGCTCGTCGTGCACCCAGGTGCCGGCCAGCCCGACCGCACGCTCCTCAATGCGCTGCTCGCGCATGCCCCCAGGCTTGCCGGCGTGCCCCGAGCAGGGATCGTGCATCGGCTCGACAAGGACACGAGCGGCCTGCTGGTGGTCGCCAAGACGGTCGAGGCGCAGGCGGCGCTCGCGAAGCAGCTCGCTGACCGCAGCATGCGCCGCGTCTACCTCGCCCTGGTCCAGGGAGATCCGCCGGCAAGCGGCACGATCGACGCGCCCCTGGGTCGCGACGCGCGCTCGCGCGTGCGGATGGCGGTCACGCATCGGGGCAAGCCGGCGCGCACGGCATTTCGCGTGGTCGAGCGCTTCGGGGATGCGGCGCTGCTCGAGTGCCGGCTGGAGACGGGCAGAACCCACCAGATCCGCGTCCACCTGCAGCATATCCGCCACCCGCTGGTCGGCGACTCGGTCTACCGCCGCGGCACGAGGCACGGGCTTTCCTTTCCCCGGCAGGCGCTGCATGCGGCGGAGCTCACCCTCGTCCATCCGCGCACCGGCCAGGCCATGACCTGGCGCGCTCCCCTGCCGCGCGACATGAAGCGCCTGCTTCAGGAGCTGAGGGATCGGGCATGAACGAGCTTCTTCTCCCGGACTGGCCGGCGCCGCCCAAGGTGCGCGCGGTCATGACGACCCGGAATACGAGCGAAGCCGACCTGCGCGCCCTTCTTCCGGGCGAGGCTGTCTGGCTGCGGCAGGTGCACGGCACGCGGGTCGCTCGCCTCGATCAGGTCGTTTCGAATCCCGAAGCTGATGCAGCAGTGACTGGAACAAGGAACCGGGTTTGCGCGATCCGGGTCGCCGACTGCATGCCGGTGCTGCTCGCCGACGAGAGCGCCACGGCAATCGGCGCGGCGCACGCGGGATGGCGCGGGCTTTCCGCCGGCGTGATCGAAAACACGGTGCAGGCGATGGGCATCGCGGGAGGAAAACTGCTGGCATGGCTCGGGCCCGCCATCGGCCCGACGGTCTACGAGGTGGGCGAGGAAGTGCGATCGGCGTTCCTTGCCCGCGACGCCGCGGCAGCGGCGGCGTTCTCCCCCTCGCGGCCCGGGCATTGGCTGCTCGACCTCTACGCTGTGGCGCGGCAACGCCTGCGCGCGTGCGGCGTGGAGCGCATCTTCGGCGGCGGCTACTGCACGTACTCGGAGCCGGAGCGCTTCTATTCCTACCGGCGCGACCGCACCGCGAGCCGCATGGCCGCTTATATATGGCTCGCGTGAACGCTCGGTGTTGCTCGCGTGAACCCTCGGGGGTTGTCCGAGTAGAATCCCCCGCCCCATG
>DASYPG010000238.1:0-3166 GCA_036006885.1 Burkholderiales bacterium
TCATTTCGGCGCGTTCTTCTTGCGCGCGCGCGGATGCGCGGCGTCGTACACCTTCGCCAGCGCCTGGAAGTCGAGATGCGTATAGACCTGGGTGGTGGCGATGCTGGCGTGCCCGAGGAGCTCCTGCACCGCGCGCAGGTCCTGCGACGATTGCAGCACGTGCGTGGCGAACGAATGCCGCAGCATGTGCGGGTGCACGCGCTGTCCGAGCCCGCGCCGCCGCGCCCAGGCGCGCAGCCGCGAATTGACCACGGTGGGCGCGATGCGCCGGCCGCGCCCGCCGACGAAGAGCGCGCGCTCGCCGGGCGCCGCGAGCTGCGCCCGGCTCGCGATCCAGACCTTGAGCGCCTCGCGCGCCTTTGCTCCGACCGGCACCGTGCGCGTCTTGGACCCCTTGCCGGTGACGGTGACTTCGCCCTGGCCGAGATCGAGGCGGCCGTCGTCCACGTTGAGCGCGATCAGCTCCCCCAGGCGCAGCCCCGACGAATACATGAGCTCGAACATCGCCGCGTCGCGCACCAGCTGCGGGCTGCCCGGCCGCTCGTCGAGCAGCCGCTGCGCCGCCTCGACCGACAGCGCCTTCGGAAGCGGCCGCGGCGCCTTGGGCGCGCGCACGCCGACCGCCGGGTTCGCGCCGTAGCCGTGGTGCCGCACCAGCCAGTGGTAGAAGCCGCGCCAGGCCGAGAGCATCAGCGCAAGCGAGCGCGGACCGAGGCCCCGGGAGTGCATCACGGCAACGAAGCGGCGTACCTGGGTGGCATCGAGCGAAGCAAGCTCTCCGTCCTTTAGCAGCTTGAACAGCGCTTCGAGCGCATGACCGTAATTGGTCAGCGTCGCCGGGGAAAGGCGCCGCTGATGCCGCAGGGCATCGAGGTACTGACGGGCTAGAGCCGCGCCGTCACTCCGGCCGCGCATAGCTCGCCAATGCGACGAAGGTAGAGCGTTCCCATCTCGGGGAAGAAGCGCTGCGGATCCTCGCTGCCGAGCGCGAGCAGCCCGAACACCGCGCTCTGGCTGAGCGGCACGAGCGCGAGGGAGCGCACGTGGTCGGCGGCCTCCCCGAACCACGGCGCGAAAACGCTGCCCGTGGCGGGGCCGCACTGCGGCGTCGGCATGTTTTCGGCCTGCCGGCGCTGGGCCTCGCTCACCGCCTCGGCCTCCTGGAAGTCCGCCGGCACCGACTTGCCCCACACGCGCAGCGCCACGTGCGGCACCGCGAAGTCCTCGCGCAGATGGAAGTAGAGCGAATGCACCAGCGCCGGGAAGTCGCGCGCGCCGACGAGCGCCACCGAAAGGCGGTGCACCTTCTCGCCGATGGCGTCGTTTTCCTCGGCAAACTTAATGAGCTCGGCGAGCTTGCCTTCGAGCAGCTTGACCTTCTCGCGCAGCGCCACCGTCTGTCGTTCCGAGAGCGCGATGGCCCGGCCGCCGTACGGATGCGGGACATGGATCGTTTCGAGAAGCTCGGGATGCTGGTCGAAGAACTTGGGATGCGTGCGCAGGAAGCGGGCGATTTCGTCGTTGGTCATCGGCTGTTGTAGTTATGGATTCACACGTCCAGGGTGCCTTCGTACACCGTCGCTGCGGGGCCTTTCATCCACACCGGATTGTCACCGCCGGCCCAAGAGATGGTCAACGCTCCGCCGCGGGTTTCGACCCGCACCGGCGAGTCGAGCAGCCCGCGCGCGATTCCGGCGACCACCGCGGCGCACGCGCCGGTTCCGCACGAGAGCGTCTCGCCCGCGCCGCGCTCCCACACGCGCAGCGCGACGCGGTGCCGGTCGAGCACCTGCATGTAGCCGGCGTTCACGCGGCTCGGGAAGCGCGCATGGCGCTCGAGCCGCGGGCCCTGCGTGTCCACCGGAGCGGATTCGACGTCTTCCACAACCTGGACGGCGTGCGGATTTCCCATGGACAGAATGGCGACCTCCACCGTGTCACCGTCCAGGCTGAGTTTTTCCCATTGCGGCTTCGTGGGAGGGCCCATGTTTACGCTCACCTCGCCGTCGGCTTCCAGGCGCGGGACGATGGCCCCGCCGAGCGTCTGCACGCGGAGCTCGCGCTTCGCGCTGAGGCCCTTGCCGTGGACGAACTTCACGAAGCAGCGCGCGCCGTTGCCGCATTGCTCCACCTCGCCGCCGTCGGCGTTGAAGATGCGGTAGCGGAAGTCGCTGTCCCGCCCCCCCGGCTCGACCACCAGGACCTGGTCGCAGCCGACCCCGAGATGCCGGTCCGCCAGGCGCTGGAGCTGCGCGCGAGAGAGCGCGAAGGGCTCCCTCGTGGCGTCGATGACCACGAAGTCGTTTCCGGCGCCGTGCATCTTGGTGAAGGCGAGCTTCATGCGAGCGCCGCCTCGATGCGCGCGCAGATGCGGTCGACCGAGGCCTCGTCGAGCAGCGGATGGATCGGAAGGGAGAGCACGCTCTTCGCCGCCGCGTCGGACGCGGGGAGCGACGCGGCGCGGTTCGCGGCTTCGTAGACAGGCTGCCGGTGCAGCGGCAACGGGTAGAAGATCGAGGCAGCGATACCGTCGCGCGCGAGCGCTTCGCGGAGGGCGTCGCGCCGCTCGCTGCGCACGGTGAACTGGTGATAGACGTGCTTGCCGCGGGCGTCTTCGACCGGCGCTTGCACGCCCTTCAGCTTGTGCCGATAGCGTTGCGCTACGCGCCGGCGGGCGGCGTTGAACTCGTCCAGGCGGGCGAGCTTGACCCGCAGCACTGCGGCCTGAATCTCGTCGAGCCGGCTGTTCCAGCCCACGCGCTCGTGAAGGTAGGTCTGGCGACTGCCGTGGTGACGCAGCATTCGCAGGGTTTCCTCGTATTTCTTCTCTGAGGTGGTGATCATTCCTGCATCGCCCACGGCCGCCAGGTTTTTCGTCGGATAGAACGAGAAGCAGCCGAAGTCGCCCCAACTTCCCGCGCGGCGCCCCTGGTATTCGGCGCCCAGCGCCTGCGCGACGTCCTCGATCAGGAGGAGCCCGCGGACGCGGCACAGCTCGGCGATCCGGTCGAGCTCGGCGCACTGACCGAAGAGGTGGACCGCAATCACCGCCCGGGTTTTCGGCGTGAGCTTCTCGGTCAGGGATTCGACGCCGAGATTGAAGGTGGCGGGATCTATGTCGGCAAAGACGGGCGTCGCCCCGGTGTACGAGACAGCCTCGGCGGTG
>DASYPG010000239.1:0-3102 GCA_036006885.1 Burkholderiales bacterium
GCGTCGAGGCCGCGCGCCAGCTCTACCTGCACGCCGCGCGGCTGCGCGACGCGGGCGAGCCGTGCATCAAGGAAGCGTCGATGGCCAAGCTCTTCGCTTCCGAGATGGCCGAGCGGGTCTGCTCGGACGCGATCCAGATCCATGGCGGTTACGGCTACGTCGCCGATTTTCCGGTCGAGCGCCTGTGGCGCGATGTGCGGGTGACCCAGATCTACGAGGGCGCCAGCGACATCCAGCGCCTCGTGATCGGCCGCACGCTCCAAGAACAGTGATTATTAAGAGTCAACTCAATCCGCGCTCGGCGGAGTTCAAGAGCAATACCGAGCGCATGCGGACGCTGGTCGACGACCTGAGGGAGAAGGTCGCGCTGGTCTCGCTCGGCGGAGACTCGGAGGCGCGCGAGAAGCATCTCAAGCGCGGCAAGCTCCTGCCGCGCGAGCGGGTCAGAAGCCTGCTCGATCCGGGCTCGCCGTTCCTCGAGATCGGGCAGCTCGCTGCGTGGGGCATGTACACCGGCGACGTGCACTCGGCATCGATGATCTGCGGCATCGGCCGGGTCTCGGGGCGCGAATGCGTGATCGTCGCGAACGACGCCACCATCAAGGGCGGCACCTATTACCCGATGACGGTAAAAAAGCACCTGCGCGCGCAGGAGATCGCGGCGCAGAACCGGCTGCCGTGCATCTACCTCGTCGACTCCGGCGGCGGCTATCTGCCCGAGCAGGACAACGTGTTCCCGGACCGCGAGCATTTCGGGCGCATCTTCTTCAACATCGCCAGCATGTCGGCCGCCGGCATCCCGCAGATCGCCTGCGTCATGGGCTCGTGCACCGCGGGCGGTGCGTACGTGCCGGCCATGTCGGACGAGTCGATCATCGTGCGCGGGCAAGGAACGATCTTTCTCGGCGGTCCGCCGCTGGTGAAGGCGGCCACCGGCGAAGTCGTCACGCCCGAGGAGCTCGGCGGCGCCGAGGTCCACACGCGCGTCTCGGGGGTCGCGGACCACTATGCGCAAAACGATGCCCACGCCCTCGCCCTCGTACGTCGAATCATTTCAAATCTCAACCAGCGCAAGAATCTGACTTTGGAAGTGCGCGAGCCGCGCGAGCCCTTGTACGCAGCCGACGAGATCTACGGGGTCGTTCCCTCCGACACGCGCAAGCCCTACGACGTGCGCGAGATTATCGCCCGGCTGGTCGACGGGTCCGAGCTCGACGAGTTCAAGCAGAACTACGGCACTACGCTCGTCACTGGCTTCGCCCACCTGCACGGCTACCCGGTGGCGATCCTCGCGAACAACGGCATCCTGTTTTCCGAGTCCTCGCTCAAGGCCACGCATTTCATCGAGCTCGCGGCGCAGCGCGGCATCCCGCTCGTGTTCCTACAGAACATCACCGGCTACATGGTCGGCAAGAAGTACGAGGCCGGCGGCATCGCCAAGGACGGCGCCAAGATGGTCACCGCGGTGGCCACCGCGAAGGTGCCGAAATTCACCGTGATCCTCGGCGGCTCTTTCGGCGCGGGAAACTACGGCATGTGCGGGCGCGCCTATTCGCCGCGCTTCCTGTGGATGTGGCCGAACGCCCGCATCTCGATCATGGGCGGCGAACAGGCCGCCTCGGTCCTCGCCACCGTGCGGGGCAATTTCGCCTCTCCGGCGGAGGAGGAAGCGTTCAAGCGGCCGATCCGGGAACAGTACGAGCGCCAGGGCCATCCCTACTACGCGAGCGCGCGGCTCTGGGACGACGGTGTGGTCGATCCTGCGGACACGCGCCGACTGCTCGGCCTCGCGATCTCGGCCTCCCTCAACGCTCCGGTGGAGGACACCCGCTTCGGTGTCTTCCGGATGTAGATGTCCGAGCATCGCGCGACCGTGGAATGGCAGCGCTCGGGGGAATTCCGCTACGAGACCTACTCGCGCGTGCACACACTGTCTTTCGATGGCATCACTGTCCCCGGCAACGCGGCCCCCGGCAACATTCCTTCCACAGTGGAACCTCGGCCCGGGGTGGATCCTGAGCAAGCGTTCGTGGCCGCGCTTTCGTCCTGCCACATGCTGTGGTTCCTGCACATCGCTTGGCAGAGAAAGTGGATCGTCGACCGATACGTCGACGACGCGGTCGGCATCCTCGACAAGACCTGGATGTCGCGCGTCACGCTGCGGCCCAGGGTGACGTTCTCGGGCAAGCAGCCCACTGCGGACGAGCTGCTCGCGCTGCATCACAATGCGCACGAGAAGTGCTACATCGCCAACTCGGTCAAGACCGAAGTCGTCATCGAGCCATGCTGAAAGTCGACATCCAAGGCGGCGTCGCGCGCGTGACCCTCGACCGTCCTGAAGTTCGAAACGCCTTCGACGACGCGCTCATCCGAAAACTACAAAATTCCTTCGAAACACTGGCGCAAGACGCGTCCGTGCGCGTACTGGTGCTCGCTGGAAACGGACCGGCGTTCTGCGCCGGCGCCGACCTCAACTGGATGAAGCGCATGGCCGGCTACGGCTATGCGGAAAATCTCGCCGACGCGCAGGCGCTCGCGACGATGCTCGCCACGCTCGATCGCATGGCCAAGCCGACGATCGCACGCGTGCACGGCCCGGTCTTTGCCGGCGGCACCGGCCTCGTGGCAGCTTGCGACATCGCGGTCGGCACGCCGGAGGCTAAATTTTGCTTCTCCGAGGCCAAGCTGGGGCTGTCGCCGGCGACGATCAGTCCCTATGTCATGCGCGCCATAGGCGAGCGCATGGCACGGCGATATTTCCTCACCGCCGAGGTATTCGACGCCGAGGAGGCTCATCGCATCGGCATGTTGTCGGCGCTCGTGGCATCTACAGATCTTGACGCCACGGTCGAGACTCTCTTGAAACACCTGCTCGCTGGCGGCCCCGAATCGCACGCCAAGATCAAGGATCTGATCCGAAGCGTGACCCACCGGCCGGTCGACGACGCACTCGGCGCCGAAACCGCGAAACGCATCGCCGAGATCCGGGTGTCTGCGGAAGGCAAGGAAGGCATCGCCTCGTTCCTCGAGAAGCGCAAGGCGTCCTGGTGTTCGCCAAGATCCTGATCGCGAACCGCGGCGAGATCGCCTGCCGCGTCATGC
>DASYPG010000240.1:0-3651 GCA_036006885.1 Burkholderiales bacterium
GGTTCCCTTCGCCGCCTGGGCGCTCTACCTCCTCGACACGAGCCTGCGCTCGGAGCAGGGTTTTTCCCACGTCCGGGAATACTTCGGCATGCCGGTCGCGAAGCTGGGGTTGGTCGTCTTCCTCTGGGCCGGCTGCCATCACTTCTGCGCCGGCATCCGCTACCTCGCCCTCGACCTCAACAAGGGCATCGAGCTCAGGACCGCGCGCATCTCGAGCGCCCTGGTGATCGTCGCGGGCCTCGCGCTCACCGCGCTCTTCGCCGCCAGGCTATGGTGAACCGCGTCATCGTAGGCGCGCACTACGGCACCCGAGACTGGCTGGCCCAGCGCGTCACGGCGGCGATCATGGCGGTCTACGTCGTCGTGGTCCTCGCGCTGGCGGCGAGCCGGGCGCCGTTCACGTACGAGACGTGGAAAGCGCTGTTCGCGCAGGGTGGAATGCGCGTGGCGACGCTGCTCTTCGCGCTAAGCCTGGGCTGGCACGCGTGGGTCGGGGTGCGCGACATCCTCATGGACTACGTCAAGCATGACGGCCTGCGACTCGCGCTCCAGGTGCTGACGATTCTGCTCCTCGCCGGCTATGTAGGCTGGACCATCGAGATCCTATGGCGATGATCCGCAAATTCGACGCCATCGTCGTCGGCGCCGGAGGCTCCGGGATGCGCGCGGCGCTCGAGCTTGCGCGCGCCGGCCTGCGGGTCGCGGTGCTGTCGAAGGTCTTTCCCACCCGGTCGCATACCGTGGCGGCGCAGGGCGGGATCGCCGCGCCGCTCGCCAACTCGACCGAGGACAACTGGCACTGGCACATGTACGACACCGTGAAGGGCGCCGACTACCTCGGCGACCAGGACGCGATCGAGTACATGTGCCGGCGCGCGATCGAGGTGGTGGTCGAGCTGGAGCACATGGGAATGCCGTTCGACCGGCTGGAGAACGGCAAGATCTACCAGCGCCCGTTCGGCGGCCACACCCAGGACTACGGCAGCCCGAAGATGGCGATGCGCGCGTGCGCCGCGGCCGACCGCACCGGCCACGCCATGCTGCACACGCTCTACCAGCAGAACGTGCGGGCGAACACCCAGTTCCTCGTCGAATGGATGGCGCTCGACCTCATCCGCGACCCGCAGGACGGCGCGGTGGTCGGCGTGACCGCGCTCGAGATGGAGACCGGCGAGCTGCATATCCTGCAGGCGAAAGCCGTCCTGCTGGCCACGGGCGGCGCCGGCCGGATCTACTGGGCGACCACCAACGCCTTCATCTGCACCGGCGACGGCCTGGGCATGGCGGTGCGCGCCGGGCTGCCGCTCGAGGACATGGAGTTCTGGCAGTTCCATCCCACCGGCGTGGCGGGCGCGGGCGTGCTCATCACCGAAGGCGTACGCGGCGAGGGCGGCTACCTCCTCAACAAGTCCGGCGAGCGCTTCATGGAGCGCTACGCGCCCAACGCCAAGGATCTCGCCAGCCGCGACGTGGTTTCGCGCGCCATGACCACCGAGATCAAGGAAGGCCGCGGCGTCGGGCCGCACGGCGACCATCTGCTGCTCAAGCTCGACCATCTCGGGCCCGAGGTGATCAACCTGCGGCTGCCGGGAATCCGGGAAATCGCCATGAAATTCGCCAACGTCGATCCCATCCGGGACCCGATCCCGGTGGTGCCGACGGTGCACTACCAGATGGGCGGCGTCCCCTCGAACTACATGGGGCAGGTGGTGGCGCCCGAAGGAAACAGCAAGGAGGCGATCGTGCCGGGGCTGTACGCGGTGGGCGAAGCGGCGTGCGTCTCGGTCCACGGCGCCAACCGCCTCGGCACCAACTCGCTGCTCGACCTGGTGGTCTTCGGCAAGTCCTCGGGCGAGCAGATGGTGAAGGACATCGCGGCCCAGCCCAAGGCTTCGCGCAACCTGCCCAAGGACGCGGGCGAGTCGACGCGCGCGCGCTTGGCGCGGCTCGACGGCGCCAGCTCCGGCGAGCGGGTCACGGACGTGCTGAACGACCTGCGGCGCACCATGCAGGCGCACTGCGGGGTGTTTCGCTTTCCCGATGATTTGAAAAAAGGCGTAGAAAAAATCACCGAGATCGCGGAGCGGAGCCAGCGGATCTTCATCGCCGACAAGAGCAAGGTGTTCAACACCGCTCGGGTCGAGGCGCTCGAGCTGGAAAACCTCGTCGAAACGGCGCTGTCTACCGTAGTGTCGGCCGAGGCGCGCAAGGAGTCGCGCGGCGCGCACGCGCGCTCGGACTTTCCCGGGCGCGACGACCAGAACTGGATGAAGCACACCCTCTGGTTCAAGGAGGGCAATCGCCTGGACTACAAGCCGGTGCACCAGCGGCCGCTGTCAGTCGAAACGATGCAGCCAAAGGTGAGAACCTACTAGGGAAAAGCCAAGGCAGATGAAGCTATCGATCTACCGCTACGACCCGGACCGGGACGCGAAGCCCTATATGAAGGACTACGAGGTCCAGCTCGAGCACAGCGACCGCATGCTGCTCGACGCCCTGGTCAAGGTGAAGACGCAAGACGACACGCTTGCCTTCCGGCGTTCGTGCCGCGAGGGGGTTTGCGGCTCCGACGCGATGAACATCAACGGCAAGAACCGCCTCGCGTGCGTGACCAAGGTCGCCGAGCTACCCGAGCACGTCACCATCCGCCCGCTGCCTGGCCTGCCGGTGATCCGCGACCTGATCGTGGACATGACGCAGTTCTTCAAGCAGTACCACTCGATCAAGCCCTATCTCGTCAACAACGACCCGCCCCCGGAACGCGAGCGCCTGCAGTCGCAGCAGGACCGGGACGAGCTGAACGGCCTCTACGAGTGCATCCTGTGCGCCTGCTGCTCGACCGCGTGCCCGTCGTTCTGGTGGAACCCGGACAAGTTCGTGGGCCCGGCGGGGCTGCTCCAGGCGTACCGCTTCATCGCCGACAGCCGCGACCAGGCGACCAGCGAGCGCCTCGACAACCTCGAGGACCCGTACCGCCTGTTCCGCTGCCATACCATCATGAACTGCGTGGACGTCTGCCCGAAGAATCTCAACCCCACCAAAGCCATCAACCACATCAAGGAATTGCTGGTCAAGCGGTCGGTCTGATGGATCGCCTCTGCCTCGACAGAATGAAGTGGAAATGCCGCCGGGGGCTGCTCGAGCTGGACCTCGTTTTGGCGCGGATCGTACCCACATTGAAGGATGAGGACGTGCCCGCGTTCAGCGCGCTGCTGGAGCTGCCCGACAACGAGCTGTGGGACATCGTCGCCGGACGCAGCGACGACTACGACCCGCGGCTGCAACGCGTCGTAGCGAACCTGCGCGCCGCATAGAGAAGCACCGACGAGAAGGATCCGCTATGGCCGAAAAGATCGCGACGCTGAAGCTCCCCGACGGCAACAGCCTCGAGTTCCCGGTGCTGCCGGGCACCACCGGGCCCGAGGTGGTCGACATCCGCACGCTTTACGGCAAATCCGGGATGTTCACCTACGACCCGGGCTACCTCTCCACGGCGAGCTGCAGCTCGAGCATCACCTACATCGACGGCGACGCCGGCATCCTGCTCTACCGCGGCTACCCGATCGAGCAGCTCGCGCAGCACTGCGACTTCCTCGAGGTGTGCTACCTGCTGCAGTACGGCGAGCTGCCCAACCGCAAGCAGAAGGACGA
>DASYPG010000241.1:0-7188 GCA_036006885.1 Burkholderiales bacterium
GGTGGCGAGCATGCCGTTGAAGAGCACGTCTGCCTGACCGGCCGCGACCGCGGCGACTGCGTCCGAGCCGCCCTTGTACGGGATGTAGGTCCAGTTGACGCCGGTGCGCTGCGCAAAGTCGATACCGGCGAGCTGCGGCGCGCCGCCGATGCCGGAAATCGCGAAGTTGAGCTTGCCTGGGTTTGCCTTGGCGAGCGCGATGAGCTCCCTGACGCTGCTCGCCTTGACGGACGGATGCACCGCGAGCACGTGCGGCGAATAGGACACCATCACCACCGGAGAGAAATCCTTCGACGGATTGAACGGCAGCTTCGGGTAGACGCTCGCGCTGATAACCAAGCCGCCGAGATCCGTGAGGAGCAGCGTGTAGCCGTCGGGCGCGCTCTTCGCCACGAAGTCGGCGCCGACGTTGCCGTTGGCGCCGGGCTTGTTCTCCACGATCACCGGCTGGCCCCAGGCCTCGGTCAGCTTGGGGCCGATCTGGCGCGCGAGGATGTCCGACGTGCCGCCCGGCGCGTAGGGAACGATGACGCGGATCGGTTTCGCAGGATAGGGCTGCGCGTGCGCCAGCGACAGGAATAGCGATGCGGCGAGGACAAGCAGGCTCTTCACTGGGATCTCCGTCGGGCGGGTCGTGGAGCGAACTCTAGCGCGTTCCGTGCGCCATGGCTAAACTGCCGGCCTTCCCCTGAGGCTAGAGAATGACCCGTCTCGCTATCTCGCTGTGCCTTCTGCTCGCGTGCCTGACCGCGGAGGCACAAAGCTTTCCGTCCAAGCCGATCCGGGTCGTGATCCCGTTCGTCGCGGGCGGCTCCTCCGACATCGTCGGCCGCGCCATCGGCTCGAAGTTCCAGGAATTCCTCGGCCAGCCTGCCGTGGTCGAGAACAAGCCCGGCGCGAACGGCGCGATCGCCGCCGAGTTCGTCGCCAAGTCCGACCCGGACGGCCACACCATCCTGGTCGGGTCCATCGGCGTGTTCTCGATCAACTCGGCACTGTTCAAGGACCTGCGCTACAACCCGGTGCGCGACTTCGCTCCGATTACGCTCGCGGTGACCACGCCCAACGTCCTCATCACCAAGCCGGGCCTCGCCGCCAATTCGATGAAGGAGCTCGTCGACTACGCGAAGAAGAATCCGGGGAAGCTCTCGTACTGCTCCAGCGGGACCGGATCCTCCGACCATCTCACGGCCGAGCTCCTCAACCAGGTCGCAGGCATCTCGGCCGTGCACGTTCCGTACAAGGGCGGCGCCGCGTGCCAGACCGACATCATGGGCGGGCAGGTCGACGTCTCATTCCAGAACCTGGGCGCGGTCACAAACTACATCCGTGGCAATCGCATGAAAGCGCTCGCGGTTACCGCCAAGGCGCGCAATCCGCAGCTGCCGAACGTCCCGACCACGGCCGAGGGCGGGTACCCGGACCTGGTCGTGACTTCGTGGCAGGCCGCGGCGGCGCCCGCGAAGACGCCGCGCGAGATCGTCGCGAGGCTCAACGACGCTGCGGTCAAGGCACTGCGCGCTCCCGACGTGCGCGAGCGGATGAGCCAGATCGGCTTCGACGTCGTCGCCAGCACGCCGGAGGAGTTCGGCCGCTTCATGAAGGAAGAGGTCGAGCGCTGGGCGGAGGTCGTGAAGCGCGGCGGCATCAAGCCGGAATGACCGGCTTGATTTTCAAAAAGGAGAGCCTGACCAAGGCGATTGCTGCGATTGTTGCCGCAGGCGGCAGTGACTCCGCGGAAGCGGAACTCGTCGCGGAAAACCTCGTCACTGCAAACCTCACCGGGCATGACTCGCACGGCATCGGCATGATGCCGCGCTATGTCGAGGCGCTGCTCGAGGGCGGGCTGCATCCGAATCGCCGCATCGAGGTTAAGCTCGACGCGGGCGCCCTGCTCGCGCTCGACGGCGGCGCCGGTTACGGCCAGTCGGTCGGTGTGCAGGCGACGCGCATGGCGATCGAGCGCGCAAAGATGCACGGCGTGTCGATCACCGCGCTCGGCAACTCGCACCACCTCGGGCGCATCGGCCACTGGGCCGAAATGGCCGTCGCCGAAGGCCTGGTGTCGATGCATTTCGTCAACGTGCAGTCGTTCGCGCGCGTTGCGCCGTTCGCCGGCGCTGACCGGCGCTTCGGAACCAATCCCGTGTGCATCGCCATCCCGCTGCCGGGAGAGCCGCCGTTCGTTCTCGACATGGCGACGAGCGCGGTGGCGCAGGGCAAGCTGCGCGTGGCGCACAACAAGCGCGTCAAGATCCCGCACGGCTGGCTGATCGACGACCAGGGCAACCCGACCGACGACCCGCGCTGGGGCGTGATCACGCCGCTGGGCGCCATGAGCTGCTTCGGCGAGCACAAGGGCTACGGGCTGGCCGTGGCGTGCGAGCTGCTCGGCGGCGCGCTGACCGGCGGCGGCGTGACCGACTACGACAACAAGACCCAGCGGCGCGTGCTGAACGGCATGATCTCGATCGTGATCGATGCGGCGCGCCTAGGCACGGAGCAGGCGTTCAAGAAGGACGCGAAGAGCTTCCTCGCCTGGCTGCGCGCCTCGCGGCCCGCGCCCGGGCACGACCGCGTGCGCATCGCCGGCGAGCCCGAGCGCGAAACGCGGGCAAAGCGGGAGCGCGAGGGCATTCCGGTCGACGGGGAAACCTGGAACGAGATCCGCGCCGCGGCCGGAAAGCTCGGCATCGCATCCGAGCGGGTCGGTTCCCTCGCTAGAGGGGCGTAACGCCCAGCTCCATGGCGAGCGCGTTGAGCTCGGCGACCAGGTTGCCGGGCAGCGGCACGCCGTCGCGCGCGCGCCGCGCGGCAGTGAGGCGCTCGGGGTCGCCGGGTGCGAGCGGCGGGCGCGAGCGGTCGGCGGGGTCCTGTGCACGGATCTCTCTCACGAAGAGATCCAGCTGGGAGCGAAAGGCGTCCGGGTCGGTGAAGCGCGCCACGTCGAGCGCGAGCATGAAATGGCCGAGGTTGCGCGGCTTGTCGAGCTCGCCGTACATCTTGGTCACGTGCGGGCCGAAGGGCACACCCGCGAGGTGAGCGCAGAGGATCTCGATCATCAGCGCGAGCGCGTAGCCCTTGTGGCCGCCGGTCGGGGCGAGGCCTACGACCTGAGCGGCGTCGGTGGTCGGCTTGCCGCGGGAATCGACGCCCCAGTCGGGCGGAATCGGTTTGCCTTCCTGGCGCGCCACGATCACCTTGCCCCAGGCGGCGTGGGTGGTCGACATGTCGATGATCACCGGCGGTTCCTGACCGCCGGGGGCACCGAACGCGATAGGGTTGGAGCCGAGGAAGATGCTCTTCATCCCGGGTGGAACCATGATCGAATCGGTGTGGGTGAGCGCCACGCCGACCATGCCTTCCTTGACCGCGAGCTCGACGAAGTAGGCGCAGGCGCCGCAGTGCGAGCTGTTGCGCGCGCCTACCGCGCCGACCCCGCCTTGCCTTGCCAGGGAAATCGCTTCCTGCATCGCCCGGACGGCCACGAGCTGCCCCATGCCGCGGTCGCCTTCCACCACCGCGGTGGAAGCACCGGTACGCTGCACCGAAATCCTCGGCCGCGGGTTGACCGTGCCGTTGCGCAGCCGCGTCGCGTAGTGCGGCAGTCGCACCACGCCGTGGCTGTCGACGCCGCGCAGATTGGACTCGACCAGCGTCTCGGCGACGAGGCGGGCGTCGGCCACGGCGAGGCCCAGCTTCTCGAGGCAAGCGGCGGCGAACCCGGTAAGCTTTCCTGAATCAACCGATGCATCACTCATGGACGGATTGTAGATGAGCACACCGCAGGCGGCGGCCGGCTGGTTGAGGGCGTGGGGACGCGCGGCATTGTTCGCGGCGGCCGCCGCGGCCGCCGCGCTGTCGCTCTCCGCGTACACCGCCCGCACCCGCACGCTCGCCATGCGGCAGATCTACTTCAACGCCTGGCACGTGCTTCCGGGGTTCACGGTCTTCATGACGCTGCTCAGTTGGGTGGTGATCCAGATCACGATCAGCCTGGCGCGCGACTACGGCCTCGCGCAGTTCGCGCTCGAGCTGGTGTTCCGCGCGGTGGTGCTGGAGCTCATTCCGCTGCTGACCGCGTTCTACGTCGCGCTGCGCTCGGGTGCGGCCATCGTGACGGAGGTGGCGATGATGCGGGTCTCGGGCGGGCTCGACGAGCTTCTCTCCGCGCACATCGACCCCTACGAGCGGGAGTTCGTCCCACGCATCGCGGCCACCGCGGTCTCGGTGTTCGCTCTCACCATCGTGAGCTGCACGGTGGTGATGTTCGTTGCCTACCTCGTGACCTACGGGGCCAACCCTTCCGGGTTTGCCGAGTTCTCGCGCACGGTCGCGCGGGTGTTCGGCCCGTGGGCACTCACCGGGCTGGTGGTGAAGTGCCTTGCGTTCGGCGCGGTGGTGGCGGGGATCCCGATCGCCGCGGGCCTGGACGCCACGCGCGACCCGGAATCGGCGCCCGATGCCGTGATGGGCGGCATGGTGCGGCTGTTCGTCACCCTGGCGCTGATCGAGCTCATCTCGCTGGCGGTAAAGTACGTCTAGATGGAACGCGAAGGCTTCACCCCCATCCCCAAGAACCTCCAGTTTCGCGTGGGGCTGCTGCTCGGCCTCACCTTCATGGTGGCCGCGGGATTCATCCTCTATGCGCTGTACGCGCGCGGCGTATTCGAGGCCACGCAGCGTCTTACCCTGGTGTCCGAGAACGCCGAGGGCGTGAGCCTGGGCATGGACCTCAGCTTTTCGGGCTTCCCGATCGGCCGCGTCGAGCGCATCTCGCTCGCCGACGACGGGCGCGCGCGCATCGAGATCGAGGTGCCGCGCAAGGATGCGAAATGGCTGCGCACCTCGACCATCTTCACCGTCGAGCGCGGTATCGTGGGCGGCGCGCGCATCCGGGCGTTCACCGGCAATTTGCAGGATCCGCCGCTGCCCGACGGCGCCGAGCGCCCGGTGCTGCGCGGCGACACCCAGGAAGAGATCCCACGCATGGTGGCGACGCTGAGGAGCACCCTCGAGAACATCGAGCAGCTGACCGGGCCGGGCGGCAGCATCCAGGCGAGCCTTGCCAACCTGCGTGCCGCGACGGAGCGCGTAAGCGGGCGCCATGGCGCGCTCGGCGCCGTACTCGGCAACGACGAGGACGCGAAGAAGGTCGTCGCGGCGATCGAGCGCGCCAACGCGCTGCTCGCCTCCATGAGCGGCTTCGTCGCCAAGACCGATCAGCGGGTCCTGGGCCCGGGCGGCGTGGTCGAAGGAACGCAGCGCGCGGTCGAGCAGGCCAACGCCATCCTCGGCGAGCTGCGCGAGAGCCTGAAGCGCGTCGACAAGATCCTCGCCGACGCCCAATCGGTGGCGGGCAACGCCAAAGCGGCGACGCAGGACCTCGGCGCGCTGCGCGCCGAGGTCGACGCGAGCCTGCGCAAGGTCAACGGACTCATCGAAGAGATCAACCGCAAATGGCCCTTCCAGCGCGATTCCGAGATTCACTTGCCATGATCGCGCTTGCGGCCGGGTGCGCGAGCGCTCCGCCGCCCGATTGGCAGGCGAATGCGGCGCAGGCGCTGCAGTCGTTCCAGCGGCACTATTTGGCCGGCGATACCGCCACCGCCGAGGCGGATTTTAAGGCTGCGCGCGGTGAGCTCGCCCGCACCGGCCGCGCCGACCTCGTCGCGCGCGCCGAGCTCGTGCGCTGCGCGGTCCGCACGGCAAGCCTGGAATTCGACGATTGCCCTGCGTTCGAGGCGCTGCGCTACGGCGCCCGTTCCGAGGAGCGCTCCTACGCGGACTACCTCGCCGGCAAGGGCTCGTACACGAGCGGCGCCGAACCCCTGTCGCGGCTCGTGAACGCTGCGGTGCAGTTGAAGCGCGGTGGAATCGATCCCGCGGGAATCAGCGCCGCGGTGGACACCGCGTCGGAGCAGGGCTGGCGCCGGCCGTTGCTCGCGTGGCTCGGCGTGCAGGAAAAGCGGGCGTCGGACGCGGGCGACAGCGAAACAGCGGCGCGCATTCGCCGGCGCATCGATCTCATCTCCGGCTAGAATCGCCCGCTCGAGGAGGATGAATGGCGAAGAGCACGCGGCGCCCGGAGCCGAAAGTCGTGCGCCCGGATGACATCGACCCAAAGCACCGCTGGGACCGTCCGCTGCAGGCGCCGGGGCGCACGCAGGTCGATTTCGAGGAGCGCGTCGACTTCCGCAGGCTGCACGACTATCGGCTCGCGCGCGTGCGTGCGGCGCTGGCGCAATCGGGGCTGGGTGCTCTGCTCTCGTTCGACCAGCACAACATTCGCTACACCACCAGCACGGTGATCGGCGAGTGGGCGCGCGACAAGCTCACGCGCTATTCGCTGCTCACCGGAAACGGCGATCCCTACATCTGGGACTTCGGCAGCGCGGCGCGGCATCACAAGCTCTATGCGCCGTGGCTCGCGACCGACCACTGCCGTGCGGGCCTGCTAGGACTGCGAGGCGCGACCGGCGGCGATTTGGCTCTGTTCAACGAGGCCGCGAAGGAGATCAAGTCGATCCTGCAGGCCGAGGGGGTCGCGAACATGCCGCTCGGCGTGGACGTGGTCGAGCCGCCGATGCTCTTTGCATTGCAAAAGGCCGGCATCGAAATCCGGGACGGGCAGCAGACCATGCTGCACGCGCGGGAAGTGAAGAACATCGACGAGCTCATGCTCCTCAACATGGCTGCCGCGATGGTGGACGGGGTCTACCAGGACATCGCCGAGGCCCTCAAGCCCGGGGTGCAGGAATCGCAGATCGTGGCGCTTGCGACCAAGCGCCTCTTCGAGATGGGCTCGGATTGCGTCGAGGCGATCAATTCGATCTCGGGCGAGCGCTGCTCGCCGCATCCGCACAATTTCACCGACCGTCTGATCCGGCCGGGAGACCAGGCGTTCTTCGACATCATCCAGTCCTTCATGGGCTACCGCACCTGCTACTACCGGACCTTCAACGTCGGCCGCGCCACTCCGGCGCAGCGCACGGCCTACAAGAAGGCGCGCGAATGGATGGACCGGGTGATCGATCTGCTCAAGCCCGGGATGACCACCGACAAGGTGGCGGCGAAGCTTCCCAAGGCCGAGGCTGCCGGCTTCGCGACCGAGATGGACGCCTTCGGACTCAATTTCTGCCACGGCCTGGGCCTCGGATTGCACGAGCGTCCGCTCATTTCACGGCT
>DASYPG010000242.1:0-4468 GCA_036006885.1 Burkholderiales bacterium
ATCTTGTTTCCGCGTACGCAGAAACGAGATCGGGCTCTGACCCCGAATTCCATCGTCATCACCGGCGCCTCCTCGGGCATCGGTGAGGCGCTTGCCCGCCACTACGCATCGCCCGACTCGGTCCTTGGCCTGGTCTCCCGCAGAGCGGCGGGCACCGGCCTGCCGGGCACCATCGTCGCCTATCCAGTCGACGTTACGGACGTGGCGGCGCTTGGCCGGGCCGCGGCAGATTTCGTGGCGCGCTACGGGGCGCCGGATCTCGTGATCGCGAACGCCGGCGTGGGCGTCGGCACGCATTCAGACGAGATCGCCGATATCGAGAAGCTGCGCCGGGTCCTCGACGTCAACCTCACCGGCCTCGCCGCGACGCTCGCCGCGTTCGCCCCGGCGATGCGCAAGGCTGGCCGCGGGACCCTCGCCGGAATCGCCAGCGTGGCGGGGTTTCGGGGCCTCGCTGGGAACGGCGCGTACTGCGCCTCCAAGGCGGGCGCCATCACCTGGTTGGAAAGCTTGCGCACCGAGCTTTACGGTACCGGCGTCGCGGTGGTCTGCATCTGCCCCGGGTACATCGATACCCCGATGACGCGCGTGAACCGCTACCGGATGCCTTTTCTGCTTCCGCCCGACGAAGCGGCGCGCCGCATTGCTCGTGCCATCGCCGCGCGCCGGCGCGTGGCGGTGATTCCCTGGCAGATGGCGGCGGTCTCCGTCCTGCTGAGGGCGATGCCCGGATGGCTGTACGACCGCCTGGCCGCACGCGCGCCGCGCAAGCCAAGAAACGTTTCTATTTAGCGACGCGCAGCATCGCGTAGCTGCCGGGCGCGTCCTCCAGGACATTCTGCGGCGCGCGCGCGGGCACCTTGGCGCCGCCGTTCAGCCGCTCGATCCAGGCCTGCCAGTCTTCCCACCACGAGCCGGGAATCTTGCTCGCCCCGGCGAACCAGGCGTCCGGCGTCGCGGGAAGCTCGTCGTTCACCCAGTAGTGGTACTTCTTCGCCGCCGGAGGATTGACGATGCCGGCGATGTGGCCCGAGCCGCCGAGAACAAAGCGAACCGCCCCCCGCGCCGCACTGCCGAGATAGGTCGCTCCCTTGTACGTCGTCTGCCACGGGGCGATGTGGTCCTCGACGGTCGAGATGAAGTAGGCGGGCGTACGCACCGCGCCGAGATCGATCGGCACGCCGTCGAGCTCGATGCCGCCGGGCTGCGCGAGCAGGTTCTTGATGTACATGTTGCGCAGGTAGAAGCTGTGCATCCGCGCCGGCATGCGCGTCGAATCGGCGTTCCAGTACAGCAGGTCGAACGGGAACGGGTCCTTGCCGAGGAGGTAGTTGTTGACCACGAACGACCACACCAGGTCGTTCGCGCGTAGCAGATTGAAGGTCCCGGCCATCTCGGAGCCCTCGAGGTAGCCGCGCTGGTTCATCTTCTTTTCCAGGTTCGCGACCTGCTGCTCGTCGATGAACACGCCGAGCTCGCCCGGCTCCGAGAAGTCGAGCAGGCTCACGAAAAATGTGGCGCTCGCAACGCGGTTTTGCTTTGTATTGCTTAAATAACCCAACGTAGCGCCGAGGAGCGTGCCGCCGAGGCAATAGCCGATGACGTTCATTTCGCGCTCTCCGGTGGCCTTTTCCACCGCGTCGAACGCTGCTAGAGCTCCCTCGCGCATGTAATCGTCGAACCCCTTCTGCGCGAGGCTCGCGTCCGGATTCACCCACGAAAGCACGAAGACGGTATGCCCCTGCGCGACCGCCCAGCGGATGAAGGAGTTCTTCTCGCGCAGGTCGAGGATGTAGTACTTGTTGATCCACGGCGGAACGATCACCAGGGGACGCTTGTGCACTTCCGGCGTCGTCGGCTCATACTGAATGAGCTGCATCAGCGGCGTCTGGTGGACCACCTTGCCCGGCGTGGTGGCGACGTTGCGGCCGAGCTGGAAAGCGCTCTCGTCGGTCATCGAGACGCGCAGCTGGCCGCCGCCCTTTTCGAGGTCGGCGAGCAGGTTGTTCAGGCCGCGGATCAGGTTCTGGCCGCCGGTCTTCAGCGTTTCGCGCAGCACCTGCGGGTTGGTCATCAGGAAGTTGGACGGCGCCAGGGCATCGACGTATTGGCGGGTGAAGAACGCGACCTTTTTCTCGGACTCCGGCGGCAAACCTCCCACCTTGGCCACCGCCTGCTGGATGTGCCGGGCGGCGATGAGGTAGGACTGCTTGATGTGGTCGAACACGAAGTTCGAAGACCAGTCGTCGTCCTTGAAGCGCGCATCGCCAGCCGCCGGTTCGGCAACCGGCGGCGCGTGCAGGCCCAGCATCTTCAGCCAGCTCGACTGCCAGAGCCGCATGTAATCGGCCCACATGCTCATCGACGTGCTCGCAAGGAGCGCCGGTTCGGCGGCCATCCTCGAGTAGAGGTCCATGAACGCGCGGGCAATGCCCATCTCGTCGCGTACCGCCGAGGAGAGGCTCGCGGCCTGCTTCTGGGCGAATTCCGCGAGCAGCCGCGACGAGCGCTGGGCGACGCTGCCGCAGATTGTTGTAAGTTCGGGAGGATTCTGGGTCATGCCCTAGCGTAGCGCATGACGCCGTCGGAGCCGATACCTCGCTGGGCGTGCCCGGCGTAGTAAAGGTAGTGCAGATGGGCAATCGCCTCGCCCATTGCGAAAAAGGTCTGGTGGGTATCCAGCGGACGGCGGAACAGCACGCCGAGCAGGTCGCCGGCGCTTTTGGGCTCGCCCTTGAGAGCGTTCTTCAGCTCTGCGAAGCGGGCCTCGTGGTGCTCCTCGAGCTGGCGCACCCGCAGGTGCGCGCCGCGAAACGGCTTGCCATGAGACGGCAGCACCAGGACATCCGGCGGGAGGCTGCGATAGCGGTCGATCGATTCGAGGAAAAGGCGCAGCGGGTCGCCTTCCGGGTCGATCGACCACACGCTCACGTTCGTGGAGATGGTCGAAAGCAGCATGTCCCCCGCAATCACGGTATTCAACTGCCTTGAAAAAAGGGAGAGATGCTCCGGCGCGTGGCCATGGCCGACGATCGCCTCCCAATCTTGTCCCCCGATGCGCACCGTATCGCCTTCGATGATGCGGCGATAGGCGAAGGGAAATTCCGGCACGAGAGCGGAGTAGCGGTTGTTGCCCCGGATCGCTGCCATGGCGGCCGTCTTGTCCGCGGGCAGGCCGTTCTTCTTGAACACGGAGAGCACCGCGTCGCTGGTATAGCCCGCGCCCGAGGAGCGCACGGCGTGGGCAGTGAGGTATTCGCCCTGCGTGGTCCACATCTCGACGCCGAAGCGCTTGCAGATCCAGTCGGCGTTGCCGGCGTGGTCCGGGTGATAGTGCGTGAGAATCACGCGCTTCGCCGGCTGAAATCTTTCGAACAGCCTGTCCCACAGCGCCCGCGTTTCGGCGTTGCCTATTCCGGTGTCAACGACTGTCCAGCTACCTTCGTCCTCCACGAGCCACAGATTGATGTGGTCGAGCTGGAACGGCAGCGGCATGCTGAGCCAGTGGATGCCTGGCGCCACGGCAATGGTTTCGCCCGGCGGCGGCGTCTCCGGCCAGGGATACTGTAGGGAGACCATCGGGATAGAATCAGGCGGAACCCTATCATGGAAACTGAGATGGAAACCGACCGGGGCGAGTTCTCCATCAGCGACCTGGCGCGCGAGTTCGACGTCACCCCGCGCGCAATCCGGTTCTACGAGGACCAAGGCCTGCTCGCGCCGCGGCGCGACGGCCAGCGGCGCATCTATACCCCTCGCGACCGCACCCGGCTCAAGCTCACGCTGCGCGGCAAGCGTCTCGGCCTTTCGCTCTCCGAGATCCGCGAGCTCATCGACATGTACGAGCCGGGGCGCGACGAGCGCCCGCAGCTCGAGCGTTTCCTGGGCGTGCTCGAGACCCACAAGGCGAGCCTGCTGCGACAGCGGGCCGACGTCGAGGCGCAGCTTTCCGAGCTCCAAGCCTTTGAAAGACGAGTCAGAAAGCAGCTCAAACGAGGTTGACGTTTACGTAAACGTCAAGTACGCTGACGGGCCATGAATCTGCCGTTGTGAATTTGAACCTATTACGCTTCGATCACGGCGAGACCATCGCCATGCTGCGCGAGAGCGTGCGGGAGTTCGCCGCCAAGGAGATCGCGCCGCGGGCGGCAGCGATCGACCGCGAGAACCAGTTCCCGACTGACCTGTGGCGCAAGCTCGGCGCGCTCGGCCTGCTGGGCATTACGGTCGAAGAGGAGCACGGCGGCACCGCCATGGGCTATCTCGCGCACATCGTCGCGATGGAGGAGATCTCGCGCGCCTCGGCTTCGGTGGGCCTCTCCTACGGCGCGCACTCGAACCTGTGCGTGAACCAGATCCGGCGCAACGGCTCGTCGGCGCAGAGAGAAAAGTACCTGCCGAAGCTCGTTTCCGGCGAGCACGTCGGCGCGCTCGCAATGTCGGAGCCGGGCGCCGGCTCCGACGTGGT
>DASYPG010000243.1:0-18054 GCA_036006885.1 Burkholderiales bacterium
AAAGGTCTTCTGCGCGGCGAAATCCTTCGCCGTATCGTAGTCGACGTCCATCGCAAGGGGAGACGTGGCGCATCCGACCACGGCAAACCCGATCGCCAGCGCAAGCATGATGTTCTTCATGGTCATGGGTCTCCTCAACCCGGCGGGACTTTCCGGCCGTCTCGCGAAGATGATACGCGCGATGAAGGGGTTCAGGCTATGAAGCGCATTGTTTCAACCGATACCACCCGTTCGTTTCGGTTGGAATACGGCGCCCCCTAAGTGACACAGCCCCGAGGTCTGCGGCGACGAAAGTGGCGGCGTGTGCAGTACCACTCAACCCACTAAGGGAGTACGCCGTGAAACGCCTCATCGCCGCAGTTGCTCTTAGCAGTCTCGCTTTTTCCGCTTCCGCCCTCGAAATCGGCAAACCGTTCGAACAGGTCGATCTCGACCGCGCGCTGCCGAACATCGAGTTCGCGCCCGTCCAGGAGTACGTCGCCGGCAAGAACGCGCCGTACGAGGACCTCGCCATCGACCGCACGCTGCCGAACGTCGCCGGCCACGCCGACGCGGCCAGCACTGGCAGCACGCAAGCGGCCCAGTCGCCGTGGGCGAATGACTACAACTTCATCGCTCCTGCGCTGTAATGCCCCTTGCGGCCTCCGAACCGCGGTCGGGTTGCAAGAACTGTGAGATTTTGACATCGACGATCAGGAGTCCACTATACCGGCCGAAGGCGCGCCCTAGAATCGTCCGGCCATGCAGATTCTGCTGCCGGCACCGACCGTCGAGGAAAAGCAGGCAATCCGTCTCCGGCGCCACGCGCTCGCCGCGCTGAGCTACGCGCTGGTGCTGCCGGTGCTGGCCACGGGATACCTGCTCGATTACATCCAGGCCGCCCCGGCGCTCGCCATCGCTGGCGCCGTCGTGGCATCGAACGCGGCGCTCTACGCGGCGTTCCGCACCGGCCTCAACCTGCGGCTGAGCGATCCCAGCCTCACCAAGTTCCAGGTCTATCTCGGCATCACGCTGCTGATGGCGGGGCTCTACTACACCGACGTCGCCCGCGGCATCGCGCTCGGCCTGTGCTACCTCGTGTTCCTGTTCGGAGTATTCCGGCTCGGCATGCGCGAAATGATCACGCTCGCGCTTTACACCCTCGCCGGCTACGCACTGGTGATCAACCTGCTCCTGAATTTCCGCCCCGAGAGCGTGCCGAGCGTGGTGCAGGAATGGTTCCAGTGGCTGCTGCTCGCGGTCTCGCTGCCGTGCTTCGCGCTCGTCGCCGGCCACATCCGCGGCCTGCGCGACCGTCTGCGCGCGCGCAATACCGAGTTGCAGCGCGCGATCGCCACCGTCCATGCCATGGCGACGCGCGACAACGTCACCGGCCTCTACAACCGGTCGTTCTTCGCCGACAGCCTGGAGCACGCGCTCGCCCAGGCCGAGCGCCATGCGCGCGGCGTAGCGCTGCTGTTCATGGACGTCGACCGCTTCAAGCTCATCAACGACACTCTGGGCCACGCCGCGGGCGACCGCAGCCTGCGCGTGATCGGCGAGCGCATTTCGGCCTGCGTGCGGGAAAGCGACATCGTCGCGCGCCTCGGCGGCGACGAGTTTGTGGCGCTGATCGAGAACCTCGGCACGCCCGCCGGGCTGCACCAGCTGGCGGAGAAGATCATCGCCGCGGTGGCGCAGCCGCTGCAGCTCGAGAACGGCGAGCTGGTCCTTTCGGTGAGCATCGGCGTGGCGGTGTGGCCCAAGGACGGGCGCGACGCGCCGACCCTGATGCGCAACGCGGACACCGCGCTCTACCGCGCCAAGAACCAGGGCCGCAACCGGTTCAGCTTCTACGCCCGTCAGGCAGGCACGCCGGCCGAGGCGAGCGCCGGAAGGTAGGATCGGCGGTACCGCTGCGCCGCGTCACCCTCAGCCAATTCTTTCAAGACGGCTGCCAGCGAGGCCTGTAGCGTTCGGGTTGGATCGTTCGCGTGGCTACCGGCTCGACAGACTCCATCGAAACTCCGCGGCTTGCGCGCTTGCGCAGGGCGAGGTCGCTTGGCGTGGTGCCGAGCATGCGCCGGAAGGTGCGGGTCAGGTGCGCCGCATCGGAGAAGCCGGCGTTCTGCGCGGCGGCGGTGACGCTCGCGCCGCCCATCAGGTCGCACGCCGCCCGCTGCACGCGCAGCCATAGGACATACGGCCGGATCGGAACGCCGACGGACTCGGTGAAGACGTGCATCAGCCGCGAGCGTGAAAGGCCGGAGATCCCGGCGAGCTTGCCGAGCGAGAAATCCTCCGCCACCGGAAGCGACTCGCGCAGATATCGCAGCACGCGGTTCACGCCTGGATGGATGCGCACGGTGCGGCGCCGGTTGAGGAGCTCGGATTTCACCCATCGCTCTACCAGGGCCTCGCTCAGAGGAGGCTTGAGCGCTTTGCGCCAGCGCGCGACTTGGCGCGCGCCGAGGGGCACGATGTCGCGGCGCATGCGCTCGCGGAGCGCGGCGCCGAGCTCGCTTTCGGCATCGACGAAGCCGATCAGCACCGCGCCGTCGCGCGCATCGACCTCGTGGAAGGCATCGGGCCGCACCAGGGCTGCGCCGCAGCTCTTCCATTCCTCGGCGGGGCCGCGGCGCACGCGCAGCGCGCCCTCGAGCGCCATCACGAGCTGCACGCAGTGGTGGCGGTGGGACGCGGAGATGAAGCCCGGGCCCCACACGACCATCGCCGCAGGCCAGACGAGCGAGCCGGGGATGGGGTGGAGCAGCATGGCTGGGATTCTATGACCCCAGAGCCAGAGTTGGTGTTCACACGGGTCGTGGATGCGCCGCGCCCCTAGCCTAGTTGTCATGCAGAGCCGCAGCGGCGAGGTGATGACCGTGACGCTCACGTTCGAAGATTCGGGCAGCGGGACCCGGTACACGGCGCGAGTGCGCCACTGGCCCGTTGGAGAGGAGGAGGCCAACGAGAAAATGGGACTTGAACTGCGATGAATATCTTGACCGTCAATCTGCTCCTCAGCACGCTGGTTTTCTGGATCGCCGCACGGATCTACCTGTGGCCGAAGCTCCCCGAGCTTTCTGCGCGCACCGTCCTGGTGCCGATCCTCATCCTGCATGCGTTCCGTCACCTGGGGCTCATGTTCCTGTCGCCGGGCGCGACCTATCCGGGCATGCCGCCGGAGTTCGCCAACCCGGCGGCTTACGGGGATCTACTCGCCGCCGTGCTGGCGCTGGCCGCGATCGCAGCGTTGACCGCAGGCGCACGCATCAGCAAGGCGCTGGTGTGGATCTTCAACGTGTGGGGGACGCTCGACCTCGCGACGGCAATCGTGCAAGGGACACTTCACGGGGCGGACAAGTTCATGGGGGCGGCCTACTGGATCCCGACGTTCTGGGTACCCGCGCTGCTCGTGACGCATTACATTACGTTCGTCGTCCTGCTGAGGTACTGGAAAGAAGACCGGTGGCAGCCTTCCTCGCGTTCCTCCACCATCTAGCGGCGTTCACGCTCGCCGGCGCAATCGCCATCCAGTTCGTCCTGATCCGGAGCGAACTCGGCGCAGGCAACGCCCGCAGACTTTCGGCGGCGGATGCCGTCCTCGGCATGTCCGCGCTTACCGTGCTGATCGTCGGGCTTCTGAGGGTGTTCTATTTCGAGAAGGGCGCTTCGTACTACTTCCACAGCGTGCCGTTCATCGTGAAGCTGAGCCTCTTCATCATCGTCGCGCTGGCCTCGATCTACCCGACGGTCCAGTTCGCGTCCTGGCGAAAGGCGCTGAAGCTGGGCTCGATGCCGGCCGTGGCGCCCGGCAAGCTGCGTGCGATCCGGAAGGTCATCCACTGGGAGCTCGCCGGCGTGGTGGTGATCCTGCTGTGCGCCGCGCTGATGGCGCGCGGCATCGGCTTTTTCGGAGGCTAAACCAATGTACTTTCTTTGCCGCCTCTGCACCACGCCGGGGGGCGACGGCTAGAGCTCGGTCAAGCCCTTGCGGATGGCGTACTTGGTGAGCTCCGCGATGCTGTGCAGGCCGAGCTTGCTCATGATGTTCCTGCGGTGGACCTCGACGGTGGCGAGCGAGATGCGCAGTTCGGCGGCGATCTCCGCGGAGCGCTTGCCCTCGGCGAGCCGGGCGAGCACCTCGCGCTCGCGCTGCCCGAGCACGCTGACCGGCGGCTCGGCGAACACGGCAGCGTGCCGGCGCGCGTCGGCGACCGCAGGGGAGAGGTACACCTTTCCGTCGGCCACGGCACGGATCGCCTCGATGATCTCATAGGTCGCGGCGGACTTGAGCACATAGCCCATCGCGCCCGCCCGGAGCATCCGGTCCACGACGCGCGGCTCGGAGTGAACGGACAAAGCGATCAACTTGACCGCGTCGCCCGCCTGGCGCAGCACGCGCGCGACCGCGATGCCGCTCATGTCCGAAAGGCCGACGTCGAGCAGCACCACGTTCGGCGCGCACTCCCGCACCATCCGGATGGCCTGGGCGCCGCTCGCCGCCTGTCCGACCACGCTGATGCCGGGCTCCTTCGTCAGGACGGCCGCGAGAAGCTCGCGCATCATGCGCTGGTCTTCTACGACGGCCACTGCGATGGTCATCTCGAGAACCGTCGAAACAGGCTGGATGCACTGTATCCTCGCGGTTCCTTTCTTGCACGTCGTGGTAATTTTTTGCACTCGCGGCGCAGCGTTCCGTTATCGAAGCAGCGCGGTGCCGGCGATCGAATCGACCGCGACCCCTCCCATGGGACCGGCGCGTTATCCCGCCGGGAGCCGCTCGAGCGCGGTCAGGATCTTGAGGAGCGCCTTGATGCCGAAGGGCTTCTCCAGGGTGGCGTCGGCGCCGATCAGCCTCGCCGAGGAAAGATGCAGCGCCGCGTGCAGGCGTCCCCCGCCCGAGATCACCACGATCCGGGTGCCCGGGAACTCGCGTCTGAAGATGTCGATGGTCTCGAAGCCGTCGCGCGCGGGCATGATGAGGTCGACGATGAGGACCTCCGAGGGCACGAGCCGCTGCTGGAGCAGCGCCTGCCAGCCGTCATGCGCCAGCCTGACCTCGTAGCCCTGATCCTCGAGCACCAGCTTGAGAACCAAGGCGAGCTCGCGGTTGTCATCCGCGACGAGCAGGCGCCTGCGCGGCACCATGACGCACGCTCCAAAACCGCTGGAATCCGGATGGGTATGCTTATTTCCAACGAGCGCGGCGTCAATACCGGCAACTTGGTAGGCAATCCGACCACGCGCGCGCGTCGAAATTTTTTTCGCGGCGCGGCGCAGTCCCGGAGCTTTTCCTCCAGGAAACGCTGGCCCTTGTCGGTCATCTCCTTGAACCACGCCCGCGGCAGGGCGCGCCTTAATCCTCGATCTCGGCCTGCCTTACCAAGTTAGTTCCGCTGTCGAAGGTCACCTTCACGAGCGTTCCGCCGACGGAGACCCCTGCTGCGTTGGTCGTCGCGGGCGTGATCGCGTTGAGGAACGCAGCGAGCGTCGGGATCGGCTGGCCATTGATGTCCTCCCACTGGGCGTTACTGACGTCGATGGCAAACCCAAGCAGCGTGACGCTCGTCGAGGTCTCGGCTTCGACCGGCGCCTGCATGAACGGCCTGTCGCTATTGGAGCAGGATGTGCGGATCTCGCCTGCCGTCACGACGGGCGGCGTGGCGAGGCCCGAGCGCTGACCGCGCACTTGCACGCAAGGCGTACCGACCTGCGGCAGCGAACCAGTGGTCAGGCTGTCGGTCTGGATAATCACGGAACGGCCCGCCCCCACGTTCGTCGTGAATTGGTCCCACGAGCCCTCTGCTTCCACCTGGACGTTGTTCGCGAGGTCGCTCGCGATACCGCCTTCGAAAAGTTCTGGCCCGCCGCGCAGTTCGCATCGAAGGAGCGTCACTCCCCTCGGCGCAGGGCTTTGAAGAGCGCGGGCTCCCAGGAACGAACCGCTAGAAGAACGCTCACAGGCTGCCGTTGCTCTAATGGGAGTCGGGCATCGGCATTGTGCTGCTCGCTGTATTCGCGAGCGATCTGCTCGATCTGACGAAGGAGCGCGACCTGCGCGTCGGCGGAGACGCGCACGCTGATCAGGCGCATGAGCTCGCCCTTACCGCCGAAGGAATGATCGAAGAAGTCGGGTGTCTGCGACCTCACGTAGCGCATGATCGGACCGTCCGGGATCCAGGAGAAGGTGCGCGAAATGCGAAGCCGGATGCGGTTCTTCTCGTGGAGCTCCAGGATGCCGATGCGTTCAAGGCGCAGCAGAAGCTGCAGGCACTGAGCGTCGGTGAGCTTGTAGGTCTCGATGATGTCTTCTGCCCGCAGCTGCTGCAGCGCGGACACCGCCACCAGCAGCAACGCCGGATCCGACATCAGCTCTTCTTCCTGTTCCTGCGTCAGCCGATTGATCAACCGGCTTTCCCTTGGCATGCCGCGCGCGAGCTCGGCGAGGTCGACCTGGACGAGCTCGCAAAGGGAATCCAGCCTTTCGACGGTGCAGTTCTTGACCGCGAATATTCTTTTGACCGTCGCTTCGGAGACGTCCAGCGCTCGGGCGACGTCGGCGTAGGTCATGCCGCGGGCCTTGAGATGCATCTTCAGCCCCTCGAAAACGAATCCGGAGGACACGCTGGCTCCCTGGATAAAAGTATAATTAAATGATACCGCAATAAGGGTCGCCTTCAACTTCGTATCGGCTCCTTGAACTTAGCGGCCTCCTCTCGGGATACTCCGCCGCGGTCGAGGTGATCGCCTCGCGTTCAAAAGGAGGAGACGTGAAGACCAGGATTCTTGCGGCGGCAACCGCGGTTTTGGCGCCAGGCTTGCTGGCTGGCTGTTACGTGATACCGATGGACCCTCGCTACACGCCATCGGAACAGGCCGCCGTGATCGCCGGCAAAGGGGTTCCAGCCGCGGTGCCCCAAGGCGGACCTGCAAGCCTTCAGGCGCGGCTTTATCCGCTGAACGAGATCGCCGGCGGGATGGGCCCGCTCAGCGTGACGCTCACCGACAACGCGAGCGGACATGCGAGTTTCGCTCTGACGTATGGCGGTGAAGTATTGCAGGGCGAGGCGACCCGGGTTGGGCCAAACTACCCCGGCTTTGGCAAGGTGCACAGGGAGGTGTACGGCGACGGAAGGATGCCCGCGGGACAGCGCGGCATCGCAAGCGCGGCCGGAGCTCGAGGGATGTACGTCAACTGCGAATACGCCCTGACGGCGTCGAATCGCGGCGCCGGGGCGTGCCTCTTTTCGAACGGCGCGAAATACCAGGTGCACTTCGGTACGTAGAGGTACGTAGAGGTAGGTAAAACAGAAGAACGCGGGGGAGCGCGATGAACATCGACATCTGCATCAGCCGGGCGATCTACACCAGCCTGAAGCGGTACGGCATCGAGCGGATCACGGGCTGGACATTGAGAACGGCGCGCAGGCGTATGCGGCTCGTACGCTCGCGCCGTGCGCTGCATGTCTGAGCAGGTGCTCGCGAGCAGCTCGGGAGGAATGGGCTTCGCGGCGGTCCGCGGGCTGATCCGGCTCTTGCTGCGGGTATTCTACCGACGCATCGAGGTCGTCGGCGCCGAGCGCATTCCCGCGCACGGCGGGCTGATCGTCGCGGCGAACCACCCCAACTCGATTGTCGACGCGATGATCCTGCTCGCCGTCGTGCCGCGACGCCTGCGCACGCTCGCCAAGGCGCAGCTCTTCCAGCATCCGCTGGTCGGACCGTTCCTCAGGGTCCTTGGCGCGTTGCCGGTGAACCGGCGCCAGGAAGCGGGCGACGATCCGCGCAAGAACGACGCGCTGTTCGCCGAGACCACGCGCACGCTGCGCGAAGGCGGCGGCATCGTCATCTTTCCCGAGGGACGCACGCAGCCCGAGCCGGTGCTGCTCGAGCTGCGCACGGGTGCGGCGCGCATGCTGCTCGCAGCGCTGCCGGCGCAAGCGACGTTGCTGCCGGCGGGGCTCGTGTTCCGCAAGCCGGGAATCTTCCGCGAAGGCGATGCGCTGGTGTTCTTCGGTGAACCGATCTCCGCGGAGGAGTGTTTGGCGCGCGCGAGCAGCGATCCGGAGCTCGCCGCACGCGAGCTGACCGAGCGCCTGACGCATGCGCTGCGCGAGCTCATCATCGAGGCGGAGGACCTCGAGACCCTCGGCGTCCTCGAGATGGCCGAGGATATCTGGAGCGCCGGCGGCCAGCATCGGCGCGGACCCGACCGCGTGCGCTGGCTGCGTTGGGCCGCGGAGCGCTATCGGGACCTCGCACGCCACGAGCCGGAGCGGCTGGCCGACTACGTCGGCCGGCTGCAGCGCTTCATCGCGGAGCTGGAGGCAGCGGGCCTTTCGCCGCGCTCGCTCACGGCGCCGCGCGCCGGCGCCGCCGCGGTGCGCTTTGCGTTGCGCCAGGCGTTCATGCTCCTCGTCGGCACGCCGCTCGCGCTATGCGGATTCCTCATCCATGGATTGCCGTATACGCTGGTCGGCGTTGCGGTGCGGCTGATCCCGCACACAGCCGAGGAGGACGCGACGGATCAGATCGTGGCGGGGGTCGTGCTGTATCCGCTCTTCTGGTTCCTCGAGGGCTGGCTGGTCCGGCATTTCGGCGGCGGCGTGGCGCTCGCGGCCTTCGCCATCCTCCTCGCGCCGTCGGGCTTCGTCGCGCTGGCGTGGCGCGCACGCCTCGCGCACGCGGCTCGCGAGACGCGCGTCCTCGCGCGCATCCTCCGGGAGCCGGGGCTGCTCGCGCGCCTGCGCGACGAGCAGGCGCGCCTGTTCGAGGAGCTGAAAGCGCTCGCCGGGAAGAACAAGGGGGAGCCCGCATGACGCCCTGGCTCCTGAAATGCCTGCTCATCGCCGGCGGCCTCGGCGCCTGGTTCTGGACGCAGGCCTGGATCGCGCGCCGGCCCTTGCCGCAGGGCGGCATCCAGGACCGCGTGCACGATCTGACCGCGCCGCTGAACCGCTGGCTCAACGCGCATCCGCGCCACGCCAACGCGCTGCTCATCGGCACGTCCGGCCTGATCGATGTCGCCTCCGTGTGGCTGCTCGTGAGCTCGGTGATCGGCCCGAGCTTCGGCCCGTTCCTGGGGCTGCTCATGCTCTTTGCGCTGCGCCAGGCCTGCCAGGCGCTGTGCGCCCTGCCGCCGCCCGAAGGCATCATCTGGCGCAGCCCCGGCGTGCCGTCGCTCCTCGTGACCTACGGCGTGTCGAACGATCTTTTCTTCTCCGGCCATAGCGCCATCGCGGCGTACGCGGGGCTCGAGCTCGCGCACCGCTATGGCGGCTGGGCGATCCCGCTGGCGATCGCATTCGTGCTGATCGAGGTCGCGACGGTGCTGGTCGTGCGCTGCCATTACACCCTCGACGTCTTCACGGGCGTGGTCACGGCGCTGTGGGTATGGGCGGCCGCGCAGCTGCTCGCGCCACCGGTCGACGCGCTGATCGCGTCGCTCTCGCGGTGAGCGCATGAGCAGCCAATGGCGGCTGATGCGGGAGCAGCGCTTCCGCCCGCTCTTTTTCACGCAGTTCCTCGGCGCGTTAAACGACAACGTCTTCAAGACGGCGCTGATCACACTGATCGCCTTCCACGCCGGACGCCTGACGAGCGCCGACCCAAGGATGCTGGCGACGGTGCTGCCGGGCCTGTTCATCCTGCCGTTCTTCGTCTTTTCGGCGACCAGCGGGCTGCTCGCCGACAAGCTCGACAAGGCGGCAATCGCGCGCGCGGTGAAGATCTTCGAGATCGGGGTGATGTCGCTCGCGGCCTGGGGTTTCCTCACCAACGGCTTCTGGGAGCTCGTCGCCGCGCTCTTCCTGATGGGCGTGCACTCCACGGTGTTCGGCCCGGTGAAGTACGGCTACCTGCCGCAGCACCTGCGCAAGGACGAGCTGGTGGGCGGCAACGGCCTGATCGAGATGGGCACCTTCGTCGCCATCCTGCTGGGCGAGGTGCTCGGCGCCTGGCTCGCGGGCGGACCGCAGGGCGGCGTGTATACGTCGATCGCCGTCGTCGGCGTGGCGATCCTCGGCTACCTGGCGAGCCGCGGCATTCCGGCCACGCCGCCGGTGGACCCCGCGCTCAAGGTGAACTGGAATCCGTTCACCGAGACCTGGAACAACCTGCGCTTCGCGCGCCGCAACCGCACCGTGTGGCTTTCGCTCCTCGGCATCTCGTGGTTCTGGTTCTACGGCGCGACGATGCTCGCGCAGTTCCCCACCTACGCCAAGGAGGTGCTGGGCGGCGACGAGACCGTCTTCATCCTGCTGCTGACCGTGTTCTCGGTCGGCATCGGCGCGGGGTCGCTCCTCTGCGAGCGCCTCTCCGGCCACAAGGTGGAGATCGGCCTGGTTCCGTTCGGCGCGATCGGGCTGACCGTATTCGGCGTGGATCTCTTCTTCGCCACGCCGGCCCCCGGGGACGGCGCGCATTTCACGGCGTTCCTCGCCGATCCCGGCCACTGGCGCATGCTCGCCGACCTCGGCCTGCTCGGCCTGTTCGCCGGCTTCTACTGCGTGCCTCTCTACGCGCTGATCCAGACGCGCAGCGAGAAGAGCCACCAGTCGCGCGTCATCGCCGCGAACAACATCCTCAACGCGTCGTTCATGGTCGTGTCGGCGCTGGTCTCGGTGCTGCTCTTCTCGGCGGGCCTGACCATCCCGCAGCTCTTCCTGACGACGGCGATCTTCAACGCCGCGGTCGCGGTCTACATCTATCGCCTCGTGCCGGAGTTCCTCTACCGCTTCCTCGCCTGGCTGCTGGTGCATTCGATCTACCGGCTGGAGAAGAACGGCGCCGAGCATATTCCCGAGGAAGGGCCGGCGGTCATCGTCTGCAACCACGTCAGCCTGGTCGATCCGCTCGTGATCACCGCCGTCAGCCCGCGGCCGATCCGCTTCGTCATGCACCAGCGCATCTTCGAGAAGCCGCTCCTCAACTTCATCTTCCGCGAGTACCGCACCATACCCATCGCCGGCGCGAAAGAGGACGCGGTGGTGATGGAGCAGGCTTTCGAGGAAGTGGCCAGGGCGCTCGACGCGGGCGAGCTCGTGTGCATCTTCCCAGAAGGCCGGATCACGGACACGGGCGACATCAATCCCTTCCGTCCCGGAGTCAGCCGCATCCTGGAGAGGAATCCGGTGCCGGTCGTGCCGATGGCGCTCTCCGGCCTGTGGCAGAGCCTCTTTGCGCACAACCGCGACAAGTTCAAGCACCTGACGCGCCTCTTCCCGCGCATCCGCCTCGCCGTCGGCGAGCCGCTCGCCCCGCAGGACGTGTCACCGCAGGGTTTGCACGCCGCGGTGCATGCCATGCGCGGCGCATGGAGATAGCCATGCGCCGCGACTACGTGGTCCTCGTCTTGCTCGCCGGACTGCTGCCGATTCTTTTCTTCGGCTTTGCGCCGATTGCGCAGGTCGGCGGCTACCACGATCTCGCCGACCAGCGGCCCATTCTGGGCATCGCCCATTTCTGGAATGTCGTGTCGAACCTGCCGTTCCTGGTCGTCGGGGTCATGGGTTTGCAGCAGTTGCGGCGTAAGCCGGAGGAAGCAGCCGCGGCGTGGGCGAGCGTTTTCGCCGGAACGGTTCTCGTCGCCTTCGGTTCGGCGTACTACCACAGCGCTCCGGACGACACGACGCTCGTGTGGGACCGGATCCCGATCGGGATCGCCTTCATGGGATTCCTCACCGCACTTCTGGTCGAGCACCTCGATGGCGCCGCCCGGCGCATTGCGAATGGCGCCCTCGTACCGCTGGTGCTTTTCTCCGTTGCGGCGATCTGGTGGTGGTACGCGAGCGGCGACCTGTCCCTTTGGGTTTGGGTGCAGGCCGCGCCCATGCTGGCAGCCCTTCTCGTGCTTGCGCTGCCCGCCCGCTACACCCACCGGCGCTACCTCGCGTTTGCGTTCGCGTGCTACGCAGCGGCCAAGCTTTTCGAGCTCGCGGACGTGCAGCTCATGCAGTGGACGGGCGGCCTGATGAGCGGTCACGCCATGAAGCATTTCGCCGCCGCGGGCGGCGTCTGGTGCTTCTACGTCATGCTGCGCGAGCGCAGCGTCATTGGAGCCCGAAATCAATAGATTTTTGGTGCTGGCGCTGCTCTGGCTGACAGGCTGCGTGCAGAGCGCGTTCTATCACCCCGACCGGGTGCTGTACGACTCGCCGGCGCGGCTCGGCCTCAAGTTCGAGCAAGTGAGCTTCGCGAGCAAGGATGGCACGCGCCTCGCCGGCTGGTTCGTTCCGGCGCGAGGCTATGCCGATCCGAAGCGCGCGAAAGGCACCGTGGTCCACTTCCACGGCAACGCCCAGAACATGTCGGCGCACTGGCAGTTCGTCGACTGGCTGCCGCAGCGGGGATTCAACTTGTTCGTGTTCGACTACCGCGGCTACGGCGCGTCGCAAGGAAGCCCGGAGCCGAAGGGCGTGTTCGAGGACTCGCTGGCGGCGCTCGACTACGTGCGCGCGCGGCCCGACGTCGATCCGCAGCGGCTGCTCGTCCTCGGCCAGAGCCTGGGGGGCACCAACGCGATCGCCGCGGTGGGATCGGGCGACCGTGCCGGGGTCAGGGCGATCGCGATCGAGTCGACCTTCTTGTCCTACTCGGCGATCGCGAGCGAGAAGCTGATCGGCGCGGGGTCTCTGGTCGACGACACCTATAGCGCGGAGCGCTTCGTCGCGGCGCTCTCGCCGATCCCGCTCTTGCTCCTGCACGGCACCGCCGATGCCGTCATTCCCTATTCGCACTCCGAGCGGCTGTTCGCCAAGGCCGCCGAACCCAAGCGCCTGGTCAAGATCGAGGGCGGCGCGCACACCGAGGCGTTCGCGCCGCGCTTCGGCTTGGTGTATCGCGAATTGCTGATCGACTTCTTCGACGCCGCGCTAGCGATGTAGGCTCACTTCCCGGCGTAATCGATGCGGTAGATCACGCCGGCCTTGTCGTCGCTGACGAGCAGCGCGCCGTCGGGCGCGACGATCAGGTCGACCGGACGTCCCCACGCGTCGTTGCCCTGCAGCCAGCCCTGCGCGAAGGGCTGGTAGCTGACCGCGCGCCCTTCCTTCAGCTTGACGACCGAGACGCGGTAGCCCGACTTCGGGTCGCGGTTCCACGAGCCGTGCTCGGCGATGAAGATCGCGCCCCGATACTCCTCCGGAAACTTGGCTCCGGTGTAGAAGCGCATGCCGAGCGAGGCGACGTGCGCGCCGAGCTTCTGCGCCGGCGGCGTGAACTCCTTGCACGAACGCTTGGCGCCGAGCTGCGGATCGGCGACGTCGCCGCCGTGGCAGTAGGGGAAGCCGAAATCCATGCCCGGCTTGGGCGCGTGGTTGAGCTCGTCGGGCGGCACGTCATTGCCGAGCATGTCGCGGCCGTTGTCCGTGAACCAGAGCTCGCGCGTGGCCGGGTCCCAATCGAAGCCGACGCTGTTTCTCACGCCGCGCGCGAAGATCTCGCGCTTCCCCCCGGCGGGGTCCAGGCGGCTGACCGTGCCGTACTCGCCCTTCGGCTCACACACGTTGCACGGCGCGCCGATGCCGACATAGAGCAGCCCATCGGGCCCGAAGCGAAGCGTCTTGAGCCCATGGTGGCTATCGCGCGGCAGGTCGTCGACTACGACCGCCGGCTTCGGGGGGCTCTCGATGCGGGTCTCGATGTTGTCGTAGCGCAGAATGCGCGCGATCTCGCCGACGTACAGCGCGCCGCCGCGGAACGCGACGCCGTGCGGCGCGTTGAGATTGCGCCCCACCACGACTGCGCGCCCGCCGCCGGGCGGTACCGCGTACACCGTGCCGGCGCTCGTCCCGACGAACAGCGTGCCACGCTCGCCGAGCGCGAGCGAGCGCGCCCGCTCGAGCCCTTCTGCATAGACGCTGATGCGGAATCCGGGCGGCAGCCGGATGTCTTCAAGACGGGGCGCTGCGATGCATGTACTGGAAATGAATAGCAGGAGACAGGCGACGTGGCGTTTTCTCAATGGGTTATCCAGCCTTTCCAAAAAAACCTCAATGGGCGCCAGTCGCGGCGCCACCCCCCGACCCGCGGCGCGGCGGCCGCGCGATCCACAGGAACGGAATCAGCGCCACCAGCAGGATGGCAGAGGCGTAGAAGAGGTCGAGCGCGGAGAGCGTGAAGGCCTGCTGGTTCACCATCTGGTTGAGCAGCGCGTACTGCGCGTCCTGCGGCATGCCGAGCGCGCCGAGCGACTGGAGCGTCGAGGCGGTGGCCGGATTGCCGGGCGTGAGGCGCTCGACGATATGGGCGTGATGCATCGCGGCGCGGTTCTCCCAGAGTGTCGTGGCGATGGAGGTCGCGAACGCGCCCGCGGAGATGCGCAGGAAGTTGTTCAGCCCCGAGGCGGCGGCGATCTGGTCCTGGCGCATGCCGGCGAGGGCGAGCGTCGTCAGCGGAATGAAGAAGCACGACACCGCCGCGCCCTGCAGGATCGTCGGCACCACGAGCGTCCAGATGTCGACCTGCGCGTTGAAGTGCGAGCGCATCCACGCCACGATGGCGAAGATGACGAGCGAGGTGGTCGCGAGCAGCCGCGTGTCGACGCGGTTGCCGAAGCGCCCGACGAGCGGCGTGAGGAGGAGCGCGAGAAAGCCGACCGGCGCGAGCACCAGGCCCGAGTCGGTCGCGCTGTAGCCCAGGTACTGCTGCAGCCACAGCGGCAGCAGCACGATGCTGCCGAAGTACGCCGCGTAGGCGAGCGAGATCCCCGCGGTGCCGGTGGAGAAGTTGCGGTCGCGGAAGAGCGACAGATCCACCGCCGGATGCTTCTCGGTGAGTTCCCAGACCAGGAACAGGCAGAACGACAGCGCGGCGACGAGCGCAAGCGCAATGATCTGGGGCGAGGCAAACCAGTCGAGGTCCTTGCCGTTGTCGAGCATGATCTGCAGCGACCCGACCCAGAGGACGAGCAGCCCCAGGCCCACCGCGTCGATCGGCCGCTTGACGCGCTCGGTCTCGCGGCTGCGGTACATCATCCAGGTCATGCCGAGCGCGATGACGCCCACCGGCACGTTGATGAAGAAGATCCACGGCCAGGAGAAGTTGTCGGTGATCCAGCCGCCGAGCACCGGGCCGACCACCGGCGCGACGAGGATGGTGAGCGAGAAGGTGGACAGCGCGATGCCCGCCTTCTCGCGCGGGTAGGTGGAGAGCAGCAGCGTCTGCGAGAGCGGGATCATCGGCCCGGCGACCGCACCCTGCACCACGCGGAAGAAGACCAGCATCGGCATCGAGATCGCCAGGCCGCAGAGCAGCGACGCCACGACGAACAGCGCGGTCGTGGCGAGGAACAGGCGCACCTGACCGTAGCGCTCGGTGAGCCAGCCGGTGAGGGGCACCGAGATCGCGTTCGCCACCGCGAAGGAGGTGATAGTCCACGTGCCCTGGTTGGGCGACACGCCAAGGTCGCCGGCGATCGCCGGGATCGACACGTTGGCGATCGACGTGTCGAGCACGTTCATGAAGGTGGCGAGCGCCACCGCGAGCGACGCGACGACGCGCGCGCTGCCTTCGAGCGGCGGCGGACCGCTCGGCCTACCGCCCGGCGGTTGCGCCGACATGGGCCTTTCGCGCGGCCACGATCGGAGAGCCAGTACTGTTTGTAGCGACGCTGTTCTCCGCAATAATTCGCTCGATCAACTGCCCGGCCTGCGGCTCGATCGAGCTGAAGGCCTGCGTCGCGTAGGCCGGCGCCTGGCGCGCGACGCGCTGCAGGCGCTCGTCCGAGCGCCGGTGCGTGTCGACGTCGACGCGCATCGAGAGGCCGATCTGCAGCGGATGCGCCTCGAGCTCCTTGGGGTCGAGGACGATGCGCAGCGGTACGCGTTGCACCACCTTGATCCAGTTGCCAGTGGCGTTCTGCGCCGGGAGCAGCGCGAACGCGCTTCCCGTGCCGGCGCTGAAGCCCGCGACCTTGCCGTGGAACTCGACCGAGGAGCCGTACGCGTCGGCCACGAGCGTCACCGGCTGGCCGGGCCGCAGGTGGGCGAGCTGGTTTTCCTTGAAGTTGGCGTCGACCCAGACGTCCTCGAGCGGCACCACGGTCATGAGCACGTTGCCCGGCGCGACGCGCTGGCCCACCTGCACCGAGCGGCGCGCCACGAACCCGCCCATGGGCGCGGGAAGCTCGGTGCGCGAGTAGGCGAGCAGCGCCTCGCGCACCCGCGCGGCGGCGTTCTTCACGTCGGGATGGTTGTGCACGTCGGTGCGATCGACCTGCGCGCGCTGCGCCTCGAGCTGCTTCTGGGCTGCTTCCAGCGTGGCGCGCGCCGAGCTCACCGTGTCAATCGCGTGCTGCAGCTCTTCGCCCGACACTGCCCCGCTCGACTCGATCGAGCGCCGCCGCGCCAAGTCCTGCTCGGCCTTGCGCAGCTCGGCGCGGCGCATGACCACGTTCGCCTCGCCCTCGGTGCTCGTCGCGCGCAGCGTCCTCACCGAGCGCACCGTCTTCGCGAGCTGCGCCTCGGCCTGCTCGAGCGCCACGCGCGCATCGGCCTTGTCGAGCTCGATGAGCCGCTGGCCGCTCTGCACGTAGTCGGTGTCGTCGGCGTAGATCGCGAGTACGGTGCCGGCGAGCTGCGGCGTGATCTGCACCAGGTTGCCGCCGACGTAGGCGTCGTCGGTAGTTTCGTGATACTGGCCGTGCAGCATGTACCAGAGCGCGACCACGCCGCCGGCGACCAGGAACACGGCGAGGACGGTCAAAAGAAGGATTCGTCGCTTCATTGCATCGCCACCTTCGCTTCGTAGCCGCCGCCAAGGGCGCGCATGAGGTTGATGGACAGCGCCAGAGCGCGCGATTGCAGGTCCGCGTAAAGGTTGCGCTGCTCGAGCACCGCCATCTCGGCCGCGAGCACCTGCAGCAGGTTGCCGAGTCCGGCCTTGTAGCGCGTCACGGCGAGCGCATAGGCCTCTTCCGCCGAGGCGAGCGCGCGCTCGACCTCGGTGCGCTGCGCGTTCACCGAGCGCAGCGACGTCAGCTGGTCGACCACCTCGCGCAGCGCGTCGGCGAGGGTCTGGTTGTACTGCTCCACCGCCGCGTCGTATTCGGCATTACGCTGCGCGAGCGCGCCGCGGAGGCGCCCGCCGTCGAAGAGCGGCAGGCGCAGCGCCGCGCCGAAGCTCGGGATCGAGCTCGCCGGCTGGATCAGATTCGAGAGTGTCACCGACTGGAAGCCGACCAGCGCCGAGAGGTTCACGTCCGGGTAGAACTCGGCCTCCTGCGCCGCGACGTCGCGCGACGCCGCCTCGGCGCGCAGGCGGCTCGCCACGACGTCGGGCCGGCGGCCGAGCAGATCGGCGGGCACGCGCGAGGGTAGCGCCACGTTCGCCATCTCGAGCTTCGGCGGCGCGAGGGCGAGCCCGCGGTCCGGCCCCTTGCCGAGCAGCGCCCCGATCTGGTTGCGCGCGAGCGCGATCTCCTCCTCGACCTGCGCCACGCGCGCGCGCGCCGCGGGGATCGACGTCTCGACCTGTTTCAGCTCCAGGCGCGAGTCGAGGCCGGCGCGCACCCGGTCATTGGTGAGCGCCTGCAACTTCTCGCGGCCCTCGAGCGCACGATGCGCGAGTTCGAGCTGCTCGTACGCCCGCGCGAGCTGCACGTACGCGCCGGCGAGCGCGGCGGAAAGCACGAGCCGCGCCGTGAAGGCGTCGGCCTGGGCCGCCTGCGAGCGGCCGAGCGCCGCCTCGTAGGCCGCGCGGTTCTTGCCCCAGAGGTCGAGCTCGTAGCCCGCGTTCAGCGCGACCTCGGTGGTCGTGAAGGTCGAGCCGCCGATCGGCGGCGGGAAGATGGCGTTCGCGGAGAATCGCTGGCGCGTCACGTCGCCGCTCGCGTCGAGCTGCGGCTTGCGCGCGGCGCCGGCGACCTGCGCCGCGGCGAGCGCCTGGTCGACGCGCGAGCGCGCGAAGCGGATGCCCGGGCTGCCGGCCAGACCCTCCTCCTCGAGCGCGTCGAGCTGCGGATCGCCGAAGCGCTTCCACCAGTCGAGCTCGGGCCAGGCGCCCGCCGTTGTCGTGGTTTCATTCGAAAGAGATGTTCGGGATTCGAGCGAGGCTGGATCCACCATGGCG
>DASYPG010000244.1:0-3976 GCA_036006885.1 Burkholderiales bacterium
CGCCCAAGGGCTCGGCCAGCCCATGGTGATCGACAACCGTCCCGGCGCCGGCGGCTCGATCGGCGCGGAAGCGGCCGCGCGCGCGGCACCCGACGGCCATACGCTCATGATGGGTCATCTCGGCACGCTCGCGGCGAACCCCGCCATCTACAAGAATCTTCCATACGACCCGGTCAAGAGCTTCGCACCCGTGTCGCTCATGGCCATCGTACCGAGCGTGCTCGTCGTGAACCCGTCGCTGCCGGTGGCGAGCGCCGCCGAGCTGATCGCCTACGCCAAGACTCATCCGGGGAAGCTCGCCTACGGTTCGGCCGGGAACGGCAGCACGTCTCACCTCACTACGGAGTACTTCAAGCTCATCACCGGGACCGACATCCTCCACGTGCCCTACAAAGGCGTCGGGCCAATGCTCACCGACCTCGTCTCGGGACAGCTCTCGATCGGCCTGAACGGCGCACCCGCGGTCATGGCGCATGTGAATTCCGGAAGGTTGCGCGCGCTCGCGGTGACGAGCCTCAAGCGCCTCGAGGCCTTGCCCCAGGTGCCGACCCTGGACGAAGCGGGCGTGCACGGATTCGACGCATCGGGCTGGTATGGCGTGGTCGCGCCGGCGGGTACGCCGCAGCCGATCGTGGCGCGGCTCAACGGCGAAATCGCGCGCGCGATGCAGACCCCGGAGCTGCGCATGCGCCTCGACAGCGAAGGCGCCCTGCCGGCGCCGGGAACGCCGGAGGAATTCGCGGCGTTCATCCGGGCCGAGATCGCGCGCTGGGATGCGGTGCTGAAGCGCGCCGGGATGCAGCCGCAGTAGCCCTCAGCGCACGAGCTTCACGCCGGCTTCCTGCAGGATGCCGCGCATGCGCCCGGTGAACTCGTCGTAGAACTTGGTGAGCTCGGCCGCGTTCTGGTAGCCGTCCTCGAACTGGTTGTCAGCCAGGAATTTCCGCCACGAGGGCGTCTGCGTGAGCTTGTGGAACACGTCTTCCCAGTAGGCGACATTTTCCTTCGGGATCGCGGGCGGCGCCACCACGCCGCGCACCTGCGGCACCGCGGGGATATCGAAGCCCGCCTCCTTCAGCGTCGGCACGCTGGGGAATCCAGGCAGGCGCTTGTCGGTCACCTGCGCCAGCACGCGCATGCTGCCGGCGCGAATGTGCTCGCCGGCCTCGGCCGGCTCGATGACCATCATGTTGACGTGGCCGCCGAGCAGCGCGGCGATGCGCTCGCCACCGCCGGGGAAGGAAATGTACGCCCACTGCGCGCCGGTGTGCTTCTGCAGGAGCTGCCGCACGATGTTGTCGCGGCTGGTGACCGAGCCGCCCGACTGCCTGAGCTGCCCCGGGCTCTTCTTCGCCGCCGCGATGAAGTCCTGCAGGCTCTTGTAGGGTGCGTCGGACTTGACCGCGATCACCGCCGGCTCGAGCACGAGGCGCGCGATCGGAGTCAGGTCTCTCAGGGTGACCTTGGCTTCGGCGCTGGTGAGCGGCCCCGTGAGCCACACGCCCGTGAAGAAGCCGATCGTGTTCTGGTCGCCCTTCTTCTCGTAGAGATACGCCGCCGCGACCGCGCCGGCGCCGCCGGGCTTGTTCACGACCTGGATGCGCACCGGCAGCAACTTCTCCTTCTCCATCATGAGCGCCACCGCGCGCGCCAGGACGTCGCTGCCGCCGCCGGGGCCGGTATGCACCACCGCTTCGATCGGACGCGTCGGCTTGAAGCCTTGTCCGGGCGCGGGGGAGTGCAGCCCACCGAGCGCAAGCAGCGCTGCCGCCACAGATACGATTCGCAGTTTCATCGAGCACTTCCTCCTTTGGTTACTCGAGCGCCTGCAAGCGCCAGGCGTTGAGCTTGTTGAATAGCGGAACGAGCAGGATCAGCACCGCCAGCGCCAGCATCGCCGCGCAAATCGGCCGGGTGGCGAGGATCGCGAGGTCGCCCTGCGACATCATCAGCGACTGACGCAGCGCGCGCTCCATGCCGCCGCCCAGCACGAGGCCCAGGATCAGCGGCGCGGCGGGGTAGTCGAGCTTGCGCATGAGATACCCGAGCACGCCGAACGCGACCACCAGCGACACGTCGAAGAGGCTTCCCGAGACGCTGTAGACGCCTACGATCGAGATGCCGATGATCAGCGGGTAGAGGACGTAGCCGGGCGTGCGCAGCACCTGCGCGAACAGCGGCACCAGCGGGAGATTGAGCACGAGCAGCATGACATTGCCGATGTACATGCTCGCGACCAGCCCCCAGAAGAGTGCCGGGTTCTCCGAGATGAAGAGTGGCCCCGGCTTGAAGCCCCACAGCACAAGCGCTGCAAGCAGCACCGCCGTGGTGCCCGAGCCCGGAATGCCGAGCGTGAGCAGCGGCACGAGCGCTCCGCCGGTCTCCGAGTTGTTCGCGCCTTCGGGAGCGGCCACGCCTTCGACCGCGCCCTTGCCGAATTCCTGCGGGCGTCGCGACACCGCCTTCTCGACGCCGTACGAGATGAACGAAGCGATGGTGGAGCCCGCGCCGGGAAGAACGCCGATCAGAAACCCGAGCACCGAGCCGTTCACGAACGCGAAGCGGCAGTCCTTCAGGTCCTGCAGGGTGGGCAGGAGGTTGCGCAGGCCTTTCGGCACGGGCACCGCCCCGCCCTCGGCGTGCCCCTCCATGCACACCAGCACCTCGCCGAGCGCGAACACGCCGATCGCGACGACGACGAAGTCGATGCCTGAGAGCAGCTCCAGGCGCCCGAAGGTAAAACGCGAAGTGGTGCTGAAGGGATCGGTGCCGATGCCCGCGACCCAGAGCCCGACCAGCATCGCGAGCAGCGCCTTCAGCATCGAGCGCCCGGCGAGCAGCACCACCATCGCCAGCCCGAGCGCCATGAGCGAGAAATACTCCGGCGCGCTGAACGCGAGCGCCACCTTCGCGAGCGGTGGCGCGACGAGCATCAGGCCGACTACGCCGACGGTGCCGGCGACGAAGGACGCGATCGCCGCAATGCCGAGCGCGGCGCCGGCGCGGCCCTTGCGGGCCATGGCGTAGCCGTCGAGGCAGGTCACGACCGAAGCCGATTCGCCCGGAACGTTGAGCAGGATCGAGGTGGTCGAGCCGCCGTATTTTGCGCCGTAGTAGATGCCCGCGAGCATGATCATTGCCCCGGCGGGGTTCATCCTGAACGTGAGCGGCAGCAGCATCGCGATGGTGGCAGGCGGGCCGAGCCCCGGCATGACACCCACCACCGTGCCGAGCACCACGCCGACCAGGCACCACAGCAGGTTCGCCGGCTCCAGGGCCACCGCGAAGCCCTGCATGAGCCCGTTAAGAATATCCATGCTCTAGGGAAGGTTCACGCCGAGAAGCAGCGGGAAGACCAGGTAGAAGCCCCCGGCGAGGCCGACGGCGACGGCGGCGGCGAGCGGCCAGGGCCGGCGATACATCACCGACACGGTGAAGAAGGCGAGCGCCGCGAACCCGATCGCGAAGCCGACCAGCTTGAACAGCGCGACCGCCACGGCGAGGGCAGCCGAGACCGCGGCCGCCCTTCCGATGCCGCGCCAATCCAAGCCCTCGGGCTCCGCGCGCAGCAGGCTCGACGCGACGAGGGCGGCCGAGAGCACCAGCATCGCGATGCCGTACCAGAGCGGGAAGAATCCCGCGCCGGGACCATCGGGCCCGGTGTAATCCCAGCCCGAGGCCTGGACGATGATGTAGCCCGCGAGGATGGCGAGTGCAAGCCCCGACCAGAGGTCCGCGTTGCGCGCCCTCATCGCTTGGATTTGGCCTTCTTCGCCTTCTTCGTCGCCTTCTTCGCCGCCTTCTTCTTCGCCTTCTGCGTGGCGGGCTTCGTGACGGGCTTCGCGGCGGGCTTCTTATACCGGCCCTTGGGTACGAGCTCGCACACCGTGCCGCCCGGGGCGCGGAACTTCACCGGGATGACGCCGGGATCGCTGATGATCTCGCAGCCAAAGGACCTGATCTGCTTCGTCGCCGC
>DASYPG010000245.1:0-7206 GCA_036006885.1 Burkholderiales bacterium
GATCGGCGCGACGAAGTTATGCAGGTTCTTGGAGAGCGCGGTGAGCCAGGCGAACAGCGTGTAGCCGATCACCGGCAGCAGCACGTGCTTGCCGAAGAGCATTATCAGCCCTCCGAGGCCAAGGATGCAGAAGCTGATCGCCACCGACCAGTGCACGATCTGGTCTAGCCTCGAGAAGCGCTGGATCAGGCGCCCGGTCGGCTTGTCGTGCAGCTTGACCGGCCCGAAGATCGAGTAGAAGCCGAGGATCGCGGCGGCGATCAGGACGACCAACAGGCCGCCGTAGAAGGTCACCGGGCCATTGCGGACGCGCCGCCACGTGTCCCCGGCCGATTGGATCAGCACGCCGGTCTCGCGACCCTTGATGGTGGTGAAGTTCTCCTGGCCGCTGCGCACGTCGCGCCACACCGGGGCGTTGTTGCCCGGCTGCGTCGTCTCGCGCTGCTGCTGCTGCTGGACGTTGGACGGCTCCTGCTGGGCGAGCACGAGGCTCGCGCAGAGCGACAGCACCACCGCCAGGCAAAGCCTGGAAAGAATCGACATCCGACCTCCTATGCTTTTTTGAACGGACGCCCTACTGACCGATCCGTTGGTACTCGTTCTGGGTGAGCTGCCGGTTCTTGATCTGGTCTTCCCAGCTCGCGCGGTCTCCCTTGGTCCACTTGCCGCCGCGCAATTCCGCTATCGGCGAATCGTTGTCCCACGGCCTGCCATCGGGCTTGCCCTGGTATTTGCCCTGCTTGTACACGACCACCTGCGACTTCTCGCCGCAGCCGGCGAGGCCCAGGGCAAGGCTCGAAAGGGCGATTGCAATCAGAAACCGCATCACGACTTGCCCGCCGGTTGCGGCTGCGGCTGCATCTGGGCAGGCGGCTTGGCGCCCGGTGCGCCCGGGCCGTACGCCGTGCCCCAGCCCCACACCTCCGAGCCCTTGCCCCGGCGCAGCACGCGCGCGCGGTAGATATCGGCGATCACGTCGCCGTCGCCGCCGAGCAGCGCCTTGGTGGAGCACATCTCGGCGCAGGCCGGGAGCTTGCCCTCGGAGAGGCGGTTGCGGCCGTACTTCTGGAACTCGGCCTCGCTGCGGTCGGGCTCGGGCCCGCCGGCGCAGAAAGTGCACTTGTCCATCTTGCCGCGCAGGCCGAAGGCGCCTGCCTGCGGGAACTGCGGCGCCCCGAACGGGCAGGCGTAGAAGCAATAGCCGCAGCCGATGCACAGGTCCTTGTCGTGCAGCACCACACCGTCATCGGTCTTGTAGAAGCAGTCGACCGGGCAGACCGCCATGCAGGGGGCATCGGAGCAATGCATGCAGGCGACCGAGATCGACTTCTCGGCCCCGACCACGCCGTCGTTGATGGTGACCACGCGACGGCGGTTCACGCCCCAAGGCACCTCGTTCTCGTTCTTGCACGCGGTTACGCAGCCGTTGCACTCGATGCAGCGCTCGGCGTCACACAGGAATTTCATTCTCGCCATGGCTTATCCCCTTATGCCTTTGCGACCTGGCAAAGCGTCGTCTTGGTTTCCTGCATCAACGTTATCCGGTCGTAGCCGTAGGTCGTGGCGGTGTTCACCGCCTCGCCACGCACGATCGGCGCCGCACCCTCCGGGTAGTAGGGCAGCATGTCTTCGCCCTGCCACCAGCCCGAGAAGTGGAACGGGATGAAGCAGGTGTCGGGACCCACTCGCTCCGTGACCTGCGCCTTCACCCGTAGGCGCGGGTTGGAGCCGTCGCCGTTCTTGCCCGGCGTGCTGACCCACACGTATTCACCGTCGCGGATGCTGCGGTCGGCCGCCGCCTTGGGATTGATCTCGACGAAGTTGTCCTGCTGCAGCTCGGCGAGCCACGGGTTGGAGCGCGTCTCCTCGCCCCCGCCCTCGTACTCGACGAGGCGGCCGCTGGTGAGGATGAGGGGGAACTTCTTATGCGCCTCCTCCTTGACCGCCGCCTGCTGCAGCGACTTGAAGAGCGTCGGCAGCCGCCAGATCACCTTGACGTCGTCGTGGGTCGGGTACTTTTCGACCAGGTCGGGCCGCGGGCTGAAGAGCGGCTCGCGGTGCTGGGGAATCTGATCCGGCCAGTTCCACACGACGGCGCGCGCCTTGGCGTTGCCGAAGGGGGTGCAGCCGTGCTTCATGGCGACGCGCTGGATGCCGCCGGAGAGGTCGTTGGTCCAGGTCTTGCCCTCCGCCGCCGCCTTCTCCGCGTCGGTGAGCTCGTCCCACCAGCCAAGCTTCTTCAAGAGCACGTGGTCGAACTGCGGGTAGCCGGTGGTGATTTCGCTGCCCTTGTTCGCCACGCCGTCCTCGGCCAGCAGGTTGACGCCGTCCTTCTCGACGCCGAACAGCGCACGGAAGGCATGGCCGCCGTCCATCGGATGCTTGTGCGTGTCGTAGAGGAGCGGCGTGCCAGGGTGCTTGATGTTCGCGTGCCCGTAGCACGGCCAGGGCAGGCCGAAGTAGTCGCCGGTGAGGTCGTAGCCGGTCTTCGCGTCCTTGCCGCCCCGCGCGCGCGTCGACTTCACGTCGAAGACGTGCATGTTGCGCATGTGCGCCTGGATGCGCTCGGGCGACTGGCCGGTGTAGCCGATGGTCCAGCAGCCGGCGTTGATCTCGTTCCGCAGCGTGTCTTCCATGGACGGCTCGTCCATGCCGCCCTTGCCCTTCACGAGGCGCAGGAGCTGCTTGCCGTCCTTCTTGCCGACGAACTGGTCGGCGAAGCCGAGCTTGCCCGCGAGCTGGTACATGATCATGTGGTCGGTGCGCGACTCGAACAGCGGCTCGATCACGCGCTCGCGCCACTGCAGCGAGCGGTTGGACGCCGTCACCGAGCCCTCGGTCTCGAACTGGGTCGCGGCCGGCAGCAGGTAGGCGCCGTCCTTGCGCACCTTAGCGAACATCGCCGCGCTCGCCGAGGGATACGGATCGATTACGACCATGAGGTCGAGCTTGCGCATCGCCTCGATCATCTCGGAGCCGCGGGTCTGCGAGTTCGGCGCGTGGCCCCAGAAGATCAGCATGCGCAGGTTCGAGTCCTGGTCGATGGCCTCGTTCTTCTCCAGCACGCCGTCGATCCAGCGCGACACCGTCATGCCGGGCTTGGCCATTAAGGCCTCGGAGGCGTACTGCTTCTTCAGCCAGTCGAGGTCGACGTTCCACACTTTTGCCCAGTGCACCCAGGAGCCCGGCACGCCGACCGGGTAGTAGCCCGGCAGCGTGTCGGGGTTCGGGCCGACGTCGGTCGCACCCTGCACGTTGTCGTGCCCGCGATAGACGTTGCAACCGCCGCCCGAGCGTCCGACGTTGCCGAGCGCGAGCATCAGGATGTTGGAGGCACGCACGATGCCGTTGGCATTGGTATGCTGGGTCTGCCCCATCGCCCAGATGATGAAGCCGGGCCGGTTCTCGGAAAGGATCTTGGCGACCTGGAACACCTGGTCCTCGGGCACGCCGGTCGCCTCCGCGACCTTGTCCGGCGTCCACTTCGCCATCACTTCCTTCTTCACCTCGTCCATGCCGTAGACGCGGTCATGGATGTACTTCTTGTCTTCCCAGCCGTTCTTGAAGATGTGGTGCAGCACGCCGAAGATGAAAGCAACGTCGCTTCCCGAGCGGTGCCGCACGTAGAGGTCGGCCTTCGCCGCGGTGCGCGTGAAGCGCGGGTCGACCACGATCACCTTGCAGCCGTTCTCCTTGGCGTGCAGCGTATGCAGCATGGAAACCGGGTGGGCCTCGGCGGCGTTGGAGCCGAGGAACATCAGCGACTTCGAGTTCTGCTCGTCGTTGTACGAGTTGGTCATCGCACCGTAGCCCCAGGTCTGGCCCAGGCCGGCGACGGTGGTGGAATGGCAGATGCGCGCTTGGTGGTCGGTGTTGTTGCTGCCCCAGAGGCGCGCCCACTTGCACAGCAACTCGGACTGCTCGTTGTTGTGCTTGGAGGAGCCGACCAAGAACAGCGAATCGGGTCCGCTCTCTTTGCGGATCGCGAGCATCTTCGCCGAGATCTCGTCGTAGGCCTGGTCCCAGGTGAGGCGCTTCCACTTGCCGCCCTCGAGCTTCACCGGGTATTTCAGGCGGTGCGAGTCGTGCGTCATGCCGTGCTCGCGCACCGAGGCGCCTTTCGCGCAGTGCGCGCCGAGGTTGATCGGCGAATCGAACACCGGCTCCTGGCGCACCCAGACCCCGTTCTGCACCACCGCGTCGATGGCGCAGCCCACCGAGCAGTGCGTGCACACCGTGCGCTTGACTTCGAGCTTGCCTTCCTCGGCCTTGGCTTGCGCCTCGCCGATCATGCTGAAGGGAAGTTGCGACGCGACGGCGCCAGCGCCGACCGTGATCCCTGAGCGCTTGAGGAACGCGCGCCGGTCCATCGTCCTGCTGGCGGGCAGGCCGCGCGAAAGGCGAGCCTGGGGAACCGCTTCGCTGGTTGCTTTGCGGGTGAGCAGCATGGGGCGCTCCTAAACCTTGGTGGTACGGTAGTAGTTGTTGACGTGCTCGCTCGCGTGATAGCCGCGCGTCTCACGCTTGCTCTTGTCGGTAGGCTGCGGAGACGAAGAGTTCTTCGTCGCTACGATCGCCGCCGCGGTTGCGACGCCGCCGGCACTTGCGGCGACAAGGAAATTACGACGTGAAAGTCGCTTCGCGCGCTCGCTCATGCGCAGCCTCCGTTAGTTTAGTTATGAACCGACCTGCATATGAATACCGTACGATTCTAGAGCATTTCGAAGGCGCTCTGCTCCACGTCGAAGAAGGCTTTTGCGAATCGTCCGACCGACTTGTAGAACGATAGGGTCGGCTCGGCGTCTATTGCGTCGCACAACGGACCTGCGATCGGCCCGATCCAACGTTTGAAGAAGGCGCCTTGCACTGGGAGTTCGCGCTTTTGGATGGAGATGAGGTGACGCATCACGTCGCACAGCGCGGCAATGTGGTCTTCGGGCTCGCCCGCGGCCTCCCGGCGCGCCAGCCCCAGTGCCGCAAGCTCGCCGCGCAGCTCGACGAGCGGCGCTTCGGTCGCGTAGCGGATGGAATAAGCGGATGAGTAGAGTGTGACAGGCGCCTTGCCGGTGCCGACGAACACCGTGTCGTACTCGTCGCGCGCCGCTTCCTTGTCGGTCTGTCCGGCGGCGCGGCAGAGCCGCTCCCACGCCGGCCCGATCTCGCCATCCTCCGCGTCGATTCCCGACGCGCCCGCGAGGGTTTCGAGCAACTGGGCGTCGGGCGGACCGTAGAACAGGCGCGCCAGCAGGCCGTAGATATTCGCCCGCGCCACCTCTTCCGGCGGCAGACTTAAGACAAAGTTAAGAGGCTGCGCGCCGCTCACCGTTTCGGGAAGTCGAAGATGCTCGCTTCGCTGGTGTTTTCCATCATGTCCACCACCCGGCAGTCGCCGCACATCTGGAGGCGCCGGGTGCTCCCCGCAAACATCGAGTGGGACGAGAGCTTGCCGAGCATGTTATCGACCATCTGCCGGGTGCCGAAAGGCTTGCCGCAGCGTACGCAGTTGAACGGCTGGGCTTCGTTCAGGGTCACGGGCTCTTTCGCCTGAGCCCCGAGGAGCAGGCGCGGCACCAGCCGGATCGCGTCCTCCGGGCAGGTATCCGCGCACAGGCCGCACTGCACGCAATTCCTCTCGATGAAGCGCAGGCTCGGGGTTTCGGGCGAGTCGAGGAGCGCCGATTCGGGGCAGGCGCCGATGCACGCCTTGCACAGGGTGCAGGCCGTCTTGTTGACCGCGAGCGTGCCGAACGGCGCGCCAGCCGCGAGCTTGATCTCCTGCACCTTGCGGTCCTTCGCCAGGTGCTCGAGCGCGAAGTCGAGCGTGGTGCGCTTGTCATTGGACAGGTTGAAGCCGGCCGCTTTCGCCACGGTGCTCGCCGGCTTCAGGCCCCATACGTCATTCAAATCCGTGACGACGCGGAGATGGGTCCCGCCATAGCCCAGGCCGTGCAGGATGGTCTGGGCATATCCCATCTGCCGCTGCAGCGCCGCGGTGTAGCCCTCTGCGACCTTTTCGGTCGAGAGGACGAGAACCTGGCTCGCGCCGTACGCAAGCGCGCCCAGCATCAGGTCGATGCCGATCGAGGCCACATGGAAGCACTCGACGGGAATGACTCTCGCGGGCAGACCCTTTCCGCGCCGACCGAGATCTAGAACTTGCGCCCGCCCCTCGCGAGCGTCGTGGAAGAGGACGCACGCGTCGCCGCCACCCGCGTCGCGGTAGGTGGAAAGCGCGGCCTTGAGCCGCATGCCCATCTCGGGCACGGCCGGGTAGGCATAGGACATGGCGCCGGAGGGGCACACGGTAGCGCAGCCGCCGCAGCCGGCGCACAGATGCGGCTCGACCCGGACATGATCGCCGTCGGCGCGGATCGCGCCGCTCGAGCACACCTCGATGCACTGGTTGCAGCCCTCGCGGCCGGAGCGGCTGTGCGCGCAGATCTTCGACTTGTAGGCGAAGAAGCGCGGCTTCTCAAACTCCCCGACGAGCGACACGAGCTTCTGCGCCGCGAGCGCCTGCTCCAGCGGGTCGTCGCCGGGGGCGAAGTAGCCCTGCGGCAGCTCGTGCGTGCGCAGGAGCGGCTCGCGCGAGAGATCGAGCACGAGATCGAACTGTTCCTTCCTTTGGTTTTCAAGGCGGGAAAAGTCTATCGCGCCGATGTCGCCGCAGGCGGTGACGCAGTCGCGGTGCGCCTTGCACTTGGAGAGGTCGATCTGGTATCCGTAGTCGATCGCGTCTTCCGGACAGGCGCGGATGCAGGCATTGCAGCGCGTGCACAGCTCGAGATCGATCGGGTTTTCCTGGCGCCACTCGACCTCGAACGCTCCGAGCCAGCCCGACAGCGCGGTCACTTTCCCGGACCACAGGGGGAAGGCGCGCTCGAGCGGCAACTCGCCCTTTCCGCTGATCAACACGTTCACGGAGAGCGTCTCGGAAAGGCGTTGTGCCCAGTCGAGCGCGGCCTCGGCCGGGCCGATGATGAGAACCTCGCCGTCGGACTTGAACTGCACCGCCGGCGCAGGCTGCGGATCGGGCAGCGCCGCCATGGCGAGAAGCGCCGCCATCTTGGGCGTCGCCGCCTTGCCCTCGGCCGACCAGCCCGCGTGCTCGCGCAGGTTGACGAAGCGCACCTTGACGTTGGAACCCGCCGCGAGCTCGCCGAAGAGCGGCGCCTCCTGTGTGCAGCCGACCACCACGTCTTCGGC
>DASYPG010000246.1:0-7487 GCA_036006885.1 Burkholderiales bacterium
ACGGTGCTGGTGGTGCCGTTTCCGGGAGCGGCGCTGCGCGACACGCTCATCCCCCAGATCGCATGGCGCCCCGACTATGTCGGCATGCTGGTGGCGGTGCTCGGCACGACGATCAGTCCGTATCTTTTCTTCTGGCAGGCATCGCAGGAGGTCGAGGAGCAACGCGCTACGCCCGGGCACCATCCACTGCGCGACGCGCCCGACCAGGCGCGCACGCACCTCGCGCGCATCAAGCTCGACACCTACCTTGGAATGCTGTACTCAAACCTGATCGCCTTCTGCATCATGCTGACCACCGCGGCAACGCTGCATGCTGCAGGCGCGACGGACATCCGGGATGCCGCGCACGCGGCGCAGGCGCTGCGGCCGCTCGCCGGCGAGTTCGCGTTCGCGCTATTCGCCGCCGGGATCATCGGCACCGGGCTGCTTGCCGTGCCGGTGCTCGCCGGCTCCGCCGCCTACGCGGTCGCCGAGACCTTCCGCTGGCCGATCGGCCTCGGACTGCCGCTCGCCGAGGCGCGCGGCTTCTACGCCATCCTCACCGTGGCCACGGCGCTCGGCGTGCTGATCGACCTCTCCGGCATCGACTCGATGAAGGCGCTGATCTGGGCTGCCATGGTGAACGGCGTGGTGTCAGTTCCGATCATGGCGGTGATGATGCTGCTCGCCGCCAAGCCCGCGGTCATGGGTCCGTTCGTCGTCACCGGGCGGTTGAGGGTGCTCGGCTGGTTCGCCGTAGGCGTGATCGCCGCCGCGGTGGCCGCGATGTTCGCGCTGCTCTAGACTTCACCAAGGAGAATGCCATGAAGTCTTCAGTCCGTCCGCTCGACGAGCGCTTCGCGGCCGAGGTCACCGGGGTGGAATTGCGCGCGCTGCACGATCGTTCGGAACTCGAGTCGATCCGCGAGGCCATGGATCGCTTCGCCGTCCTTGTCTTCCGCGGCCAGCCGCTGAGCGATGCCGAGCAGCTGGCGTTCGCCGAGCGTTTCGACGGCAAGCTGCACATGAAGACGGGCTCCGCCGTGCTCCGCAAGAACCGGTTCGACAACGAAGCGCTGACCGACATCTCCAACGTGGACGAGAACGGCGAGCTCATGCGGGCGGGCGACCGGCGCAGGATGTACGGCCTCGGCAACCGCCTCTGGCATACCGACGCGTCGTTCGAGGATCCGCCGGGGCGCTATTCCATGCTGCATGCGCGCGTCATTCCGGCGGTGGATGCGGACACGGAGTTCGCCGACATGCGCGCCGCCTACGACGAGCTCGATGGCGCGACGAAGGCCAAGCTCGAAGACCTGAAGGCCCACCATTCCATAGCCTACTCGCGGGCGACGCTCGGGTTTGAGTTCTCGGAGGAGGAGCGCGCGAAGCTGCCGGGCGCGGTGCACCCGCTCGTGCGCACCAACCCCAGGACAGGCCGCCGATCGCTCTATCTCGCCTCGCACGCTTCGCACGTCGTCGGCTGGCCGGTGCCGGAGGGACGGCTTCTGCTCCGCGACCTCACCGAGCACGCGACGCAATCGCGTTTCGTGTACCGGCATTCCTGGCATGCGGCCGATCTTGTGATCTGGGACAACCTCGCGACGATGCACCGGGCGTGTCCCTTCGACGATTCCGCGCACCGCCGCGAACTGCGACGCGTGACGACCCTGGACCTGCAGCGTTAGCTTTCGGCGTTCGTGCTCGCCTGGTGATCAGCGGTTCATCCTGCGCTCCCGCCTGGGCAGCGCATACCAGAGGCCCATCAGGATGGCGAACAGCGCTCCCGCGAACGCCAGGCTCGCAGCGAGACCCTCGAACACCACCCGTGCGATCAGATAGACGTCGAGGCTCAGTCCGAGCGCGAGCGGCAACATGCTCATACGCACGAGGAGCGACGAGAGCCAGATAAAACGCTCGCTCACCTCGCGCTGCTGGCTCTGGCGGTGGATCGCTGCCGGCGCCATGACGAGCCCCGCTGACAGCGCCACGAGGTAGAGCGCGAGGAAGTGAAGCTGCTGCTCCCCCGGCGAAAGCTTCTCGCCGAAGGCCTGGTTGAACACGGCGATGAGCTGGAAGCCGAACAACGCCTGAATTCCGGGCAGGACCATGCGGCATTCTTCGAGCAGGTACGAGGCCGCGGAGCCGAGCCTGACCTCCTCCCTCCTTCCCGCTCCGACCGGCTTCTCGATGCTCATTGGCCGGCGACCAAGCGCCGCACGCGCTCGAGAAGCAGCTCGCGCACCTTGCGGAACTCGTTGGGGCCGCCGCGCGCCGGGTCGGGGACGTCCCAGCTCTCCATCCATCTCGCCTGCACCAGGTCGCCAAGGTCCGGCGCGTCCATCTTGGCGACGAAGTCGAACATGAGGTGCTGGAAGTCCGACACGTGCCGGGGCCGGTGCCCGGTCAGGTCGCAGCCCAGGTCGCGCATCGCCTCCACCGCGTTCGGGTTGACTTCCTTGCCGGGCTCGATGCCGGCGCTGTAGGCCTCCCAGCCGCCCTCGCCGAGCTTACGCAGCATCGCCTCCGCCATCGGGCTGCGGCTGGAATTTTTGATGCAGACGAACAGGGCGCGCTTTGCCACGCCCCATGTCGAGCAAATTTCGCGCCTAGATCTCGATGCGCGTGCCGAGCTCGATCACCCGGTTGGTCGGGATGTTGAAGAAGTCGGTGATGTTCCCGGCGTTGCGCGCCATGGCGGCGAACATGCGGTCGCGCCAGCGCGCCATGCCGGCGCCGCCCTCGGCGGCCGCGATCAGCTCGCGCGAGAGGAAGAACGAGGTTTCCATCATCTCGATGTCGAGGCCCGCGCCGGCGCAAAGCTTGAGCGCCCGGGTGACGTCGGGCCGGTCGAGGAAGCCGTAGTTGACGAGCACGCGCCAGCAGCCGTTGCCGAGCTTCTGGCAGACGACGCGCTCCCGGTTCGACACCCAAGGCTCCTCGCGCACTTCGACGGTCAGGAACACCGCGCGCTCGTGCAGCACCTTGTTGTGGCTCAGGTTGTGGAGCAGCGCATGCGGCGTGACGTCGGGCGTCGCGGTAAGAAACACCGCGGTGCCCGGGACGCGCATGGGCGGATCGAGGAACAGCGACTTCAGGAAATCCTCGAGCGGGACCGACGAGGCGCGCAGCCGCCCGAACAGGTGCTCGCGGCCGCGCCGCCAGGTCGTCATCATGGTGAAGACGCAGAACCCGATGACGAGCGGGAACCAGCCGCCGTCCGCGACCTTCAGCAGCGTTGCACTGAAGAACGCCAGGTCGATGACGAGGAAAAATCCGGTCGCCAGGAGGCACAGGAACAGTGGATAGCGCCAGGCGTAGCGGATGACGAAGAAGGTAAGCAGGGTGTCGACCATCATCGTGGCGGTCACCGCCACGCCGTACGCGCCCGCGAGGCGCGACGACGAGCCGAAGCCGATCACCGCCGCGACCACCGCCACGCACAGCGTCCAGTTGACCGCCGGCATGTAGACCTGTCCCATCTCGCGCGCGGAGGTGTGGATTACGTTGATCCGCGGCAGGAAACCGAGCTGCACGGCCTGGCGCGTGATCGAATAGGCCCCCGAGATCACGGCCTGCGAGGCGATCACCGTCGCCGCGGTGGCGAGCGCCACCATCGGGTACAGCGCCCAGCCGGGCAGCAGCAGATAGAACGGATTGGCCACCGCCTCGGGGCGCACAATCAGCAACGCGCCCTGTCCGAAGTAGTTGAGCACCAGCGCCGGCGCCACCAGGCTGAACCACCCGACCCGCACCGCCTTCTTGCCGAAATGCCCCATGTCGGCGTAGAGCGCCTCGGCGCCGGTGACGGCGAGCACCACCGCGCCGAGCACGACGAAGGACGCGATGCCGTGGCCGGTGACGAACGCGAGCGCGTGGAGCGGGTTCACCGCCCCGAGGACCACCGGCGCCCGGACGATGCCGCCGACCCCGGCCGCGCCGATGGCGATGAACCAGAGCATCGTGATCGGCCCGAAGAAGCGTCCCACCGTCGCGGTGCCGCGCGTCTGGAAGGCAAACAGGCCGAGCAGCACGGCGACCGCGAGCGGCACGACGTAACGATCGAGCAGCGTGGTGCCGATGTGCAGGCCTTCGACCGCCGAGAGCACCGAGATCGCGGGGGTCAGCACCGCGTCGCCGTAGAAGAGCGCCCCCCCGGCGAGGCCGATCAGCGTGAGCGGCAGCCGCCAGTGCGGCTGGTTGCGCACCGCCGACGAGGCGAGCGCGATCAGCGCCATGATGCCGCCCTCGCCGCGGTTGTCCGCGCGCATGATGAGCACGACGTACTTGAGCGACACCACGATCATCAGCGCCCAGAAGACCGTCGACAGGCCGCCCAGGATGTTCGCCTGCGTGAGCGGGATGCCGAGCTGCGGCGAGAAGGTCTCCTTGACCGCGTAGAGCGGGCTCGTGCCGATGTCGCCGAACACGATGCCGAGCGCGGCGACGGTGAGGGCGCCGAGAGAGGAACGTTGGGAGACCGCGCGCTTCAAGTGTGCGCGAACGCTACCCTCGCACCGCACAAAAATCAACTTCGCGCGTCAAGCGCGCTTGCGGACCGCGGCCTCGGCGGGGCGTCGTCTTTGGTTTTTCCTAGTGTCCGTTCGGCGGGAGCGTCACCACGGTGAGCCAGAAGGCGTCGATCGATTTCACCACCACGATGAATTTCTCGAGGTCGACCGGCTTGGTCACGTAGCAGTTGGCGTGCAGGTTGTAGGTGCGCAGCACGTCCTCCTCGGCCTTGGACGTGGTCAGCACCACGACCGGGATGCGCTTGAGGTCGGCGTCGTTCTTGATGTCGTGCAGCACCTCGCGTCCGTCCCTTTTCGGCAGGTTGAGATCGAGCAGGATGATGTCGGGGCGCGGCACGCTGCGGTGCTTGCCCTGGCGGCGCAGGAACTCCATCGCCTCCACCCCGTCCTTAACCCAGTGCAGGTTGCTGTAGACCTTGCCCTCCTTGAGCGCCTCGCGCGTCAGCCGCTCGTCGCCCGGGTTGTCTTCGACCAGCAGGATCTCCACCGGCCTGTTCTCATCCACCATTGCCCGTCTCCTTCTGATGTTTGGGCAGCGTGAAGCTGAAGGCGCTGCCTTCCCCCGGCGTCGATTCGACCCGCACCGAGCCGCCGTGGCGCTCGACCACCTTCTTCACGATGGCGAGGCCGATGCCCGTGCCGGGGTACTCGCCCTTGTTGTGCAGCCGCTGGAACACCATGAAGATGCGCTCGAAGTACTGCGGCTCGATGCCGATGCCGTTGTCGCGCACCGCGATCTCGTAGGCTTCGCCGCGGTCCTGCACCGCGACGTGGACCTGCGGCTCGGACTGCGAGCGGAACTTGAGCGCGTTGCCGATCAGGTTCTGGAACACCTGCGCGAGCTGCGCCGGGTCGGCGGGCAGCGTGGGCAGAGGGTCATGGGTGACGGCCGCGGCCGACTCGTCGATCGCGGCCTTGAGGTTGAGGAGCGCGCGCGACAACGCCTTGTCGAGCTCGATCGGCTTGAAGTCCCGGGTCTTGGTGCCGACCCGGGAGTAGGCGAGCAGGTCTTCGATCAGCTGCTTCATGCGCGCCGCGCCGTCCACGATGTAGCCCATGAACTCGCGCGCGTCGGTTCCCAGCTTGTCGCCGTAGCGCCGGCCGAGGAGCTGCGCGTAGCTCGACACCATGCGCAGCGGCTCCTGCAGATCGTGCGAGGCGACGTAGGCGAACTGCTCGAGATCCGAGTTGCTGCGCTTCAGCTCCTCGTGCGCCTCGCGCAGCGCCGCCTCGGCGTTCTTCCTTTCGGTGATGTCGTCGAGCACCGAGATCGCGTAGAGCGGCCGGCCCTCGGCGTCGCGCTCCATCGCGATCGCGATGTTCACCCAGATCAGCCGGCCGTCCTTGCGCAGGTAGCGCTTGTCGAGGCGCGCCGACTCGATCTCGCCGGCGAAGAGGCGCGCACGCGGCCCGTCGGCGAGGTCGCGGTCCTGGGGATGGGAGATGTCCTTCGCCGTCAGGTTGCGCAGCTCCGCCTCGCTGTAGCCGAAGATCTCGCACATGCGCCGGTTCACCCGCAGGAAGCGCCCGTCGAGGCTCACGTGCGCGAGGCCCGAGTCGGCGAGCTCGAACGTGCGGCGGAAGCGCTCCTCGCTCAGGCGCAGCGCGTCCTCGGCCTGGCGGCGCGCGGTGATGTCCTCGTACACCCCGATCTCGTACTGCGGCACGCCGTTCGCGTCGCGCTCGACCACCATCGTGAAGTGCACCCACACGACCGCGCCGTTTTTCCTGATGTAGCGCTTGTCGAGGCGCACCGCGTCGATCTCGCCCGCGTACAGGCTCGGGCGCTGCTCGTTGATGACCTCGGAGTCCTCGGGATGCGAGATGTCCTTCCCGCGCAGCTTGAGCAGCTCGTGCTCCGGGTAGCCGAGGATCTCGCACAGGCGCCGGTTGACCCGGATGAAGCGCCGGTCCACGCCGATGTGCGCAAGCCCGGAGCCTGCCAGCTCGAAGGTGCGGCGAAAGCGCTCTTCGCTTTCGCGCAGCATGGCGAGATCGTCGGGTTGCGCGAGCGCCGGCTCGACGGATCGAATCTTGGCAGGCATGCGGCGATTCTATCCCCGGGGGCGCATCCGTGGCTTCGTACAATTACTCTGTTGCGCCAACGGCTTAAAAAAATCAGACGCGGAAAGGGCGGTAAAGTCCTTTCGACATTGCCTTGTGCGCGGCGAGCGGGATCACGATGTCGAGGGTCGGCGTAGCCACGTTCGCGGCGCGCGCGAACGCATGCGGTGCCATGAGCTGCGCCTCGATTTCCATCGGACGGCCCTTCAGGTAGTCCTGCAGCATCGACGGCTTGTGACCGATCGCGCCCGAAACATGGCCGCCGCTGGGGCGGTGCGGCGCGCGCCCAATGTCCACTGCGTGCGCGGCAGCGATCGCCGTCGCCTCGGCCTTCATCCGGGCCGAGAGCGCCTTCAGCCCCGGATCCTCGGTGATGCCCGAGGTGGTGGTCTCGGTGAGCAGGCACAGGCTCGCGCTGCCGAGATTCTGCACCAGCTTCGCCCACACCGCCTGCCGGATGTCCTGGGGCGGCGGCGACGACATCCCGCTGCGTTCCAGCGCGCGCCTCAATTCCTGCACCACGGGCGGATTGCGGTTGTCGGCATCTCCGATCACGAGCATGTTGTTTCCCGGCACGAAGTTGCGGATCACGCCCGGCGCGACCACCTCGTTCGCCGAATACACCACGCCGCCGACGACGTTCGCGCGTGCGACAAAATTCCTGAGCCTGCGCCCCGGATCGAGCGACTCCATGTCCTCGGCATACCACCAAGGGATGCCGTTCTGCGCGAACACCACCGCGGTCCCCGGCCCGAGGAGCGGCGCGGCCGCGTCGACGAAGCCGCCGAGCGCGTTCGCTTTGAGCGTGACGAACACCGCATCCTGCACCCCGATATCGGCGGTGCGCACGCGACCGGCGATGGCCTCCTCGCCGTGCAGCAGCTTCACGCCCCGCGACCGCATGGCCTCGAG
>DASYPG010000247.1:0-2115 GCA_036006885.1 Burkholderiales bacterium
CTCGAACGAACGCGCGAGGAATACGCTCGACTTCTCGCTGAGAGCGACTTCGAGTTGGTCGACATGCGTGATACAGCGATGCACGTCGGCGTGCTCGTGGCTCAGCCGAGCTGATGTAGATCGCTTGCGATATGTCCGTTCATGTGCAGGTTTCTCGGACGCCGAGATGTTGGGCCCTCCCCACGCGCGCACGGTCGGCGTCGGAGAAGCGCCAAGGCACGAAGTCGCGGTAATTGGGGCAGGCGGGTGCAACGGGCGCTATGGCGATTTGATCGGAGCGCAGGTGTTGATTGTGGGCTCGCGATCGCCACGGACGTTCACGCGAACACGATATCGGCACGCTGGACTGTGGGAGAGAGGTTGTGCGAGCCTCCGCTGGGGGGATTTGCGACGCCGATCGGGTGCTTTCGGCCAAGTCGGATCGTTGCCGGCGCAGGACCAGCGGATCGGAGGGGCCAAGTTGCGAGCGGGTAGCCGCGTTTGTCTCATGACGTGTCGATCCTGATCGGCGCCGGTGTCGTCGTCGGCCGATATCTCGGCTCACACCCGCGTGCGAACACCTCGATGACGATCATGCGACCGCCGCAGGGCGGGCAGGGCAGCACGCGCGGCTCGTCCCCGCCGGGTGCTTTTGGCTCTTCGGGCTCGACGATGCGCGGAGCAGCGCCGAGCAGCTCGCGAGCACGTGTGATGCTCTCGGCGCGATTGGTGTTGGCGAGGAGCCCATAGTGGCGGATGCGGTGGAAGCCCTTCGGCAGCACGTGGACCAGGAAGCGGCGGATGAATTGGTGCGCCGCGAGCGTCATCGTCTTCCAGCGGTCGGGGCCTTCGATGCGGTAGTCCTTCCAGCGGAACGCGATGCCGCCGTCGTCGGCCGACACCAGCCGGCGATTGGAGATCGCCACGCGGTGCGTGTAGCGTGACAGATAGCGTAGAACCTGCTCGGGTCCGCCGAACGGGTCCTTGACGTAGACGATCCACTCGGCCCTGCGCAGCGGCGCGAGGGACCTCTTGAAGGTCTTCCTGTCGGCGAGCGCAGCAATGTGGCCGGAGAAGCGTAATCGGCCCTCGCCGTGCGCCTCGGCAAGCATCGCCAGCAGACGACCCCGGAACAGGCGTGACAGCACCTTCACGTTGGCGAGAAAGCGCGGCCGGCATCGCACCCATCGCGAGCCGTCGTCGGAGAGCCCGCCGCCCGGCACGATCATGTGCACATGCGGATGATGGATCAGCGCCGCACCCCACGTGTGCAGCACTGCCGTGATCCCGATCTTGGCGCCCAGGTGCTTGGGATCGGCCGCGATCGTCAGTGTGGTCTCGGCCGCCGACTTCATCAGTAGATCGTAGACGACGCGTTTGTTCTGATAGGCGATGTCGCGCAACTGACTGGGCAGCGTGTAGACGACATGGAAGTAGCCCACCGGCAGCAGCTCGGTCTCGCGCGCAGCCAGCCACTCGCGAGCCGCCGCTCCCTGACACTTCGGGCAATGCCGATTGCGACAGCTATTGTAGCTGATAACGGTGTGACGGCATTCGTCGTTCTCGCATTGCGCGACGTGGCCGCCGAGCGCCGCAGTCCTACAGCGCTCGATCGCCGACATCACCTTCAACTGGTCGAGGCTCACATGTCCTGCGTTGGCCAAGCGCCAAGCGGGACCGTGGTCGCGGAAGATGTCCGCAACCTCCAGAGCTGGACGTTACACGAGACCGGCGTTACTTCGCCGGCGGCGCGTCCTTGGCTCGTTTCTTCGCCCTCTTGCGCTCGCTCAACTGGTCGAGTGGGCTCTCGACGGATGAGATCAGGCCTGTGGCCACGCGAGCGTAGCGCGCCGTCGTTTCCAACTTCGAATGTCCGAGCAACGCCTGGATCGTTCGGATATCGACACGGCGATCATAGAGGTGCGTCGCAAAACTATGGCGCAGCGAGTGCAGGTTGACCGCCTTCCTGATCCCCGCCGCATCGGCGGTCTCGTGGAACAGCCGGTTGAGCTGGCGCGTCGTCAACGGCCGGCCCGGCTTGCGGCCAGGAAAGAGCAGGCGCTCCTGCACGGGCACGCCGCCGTCGTAGAACCTGGGACGCACCTTCCACCACTTGCGCAGGAGAGAGAGCGTCTG
>DASYPG010000248.1:0-32676 GCA_036006885.1 Burkholderiales bacterium
CCAGTACCTCAACATCACCAAGAACAGCTCGCTCGCGGTGGCGATCGGCTACCCCGACCTGGTCTCGATCGCGAACACCGCCATCAACCAGACCGGCCAGGCGATCGAGGGCGTGGCCGTCATCATGGCGGTGTACCTCACCATCAGCCTTTCGATCTCGGCTTTCATGAACTGGTACAACGCGCGGATCGCCCGGCGATGAAGTGGCTGCGAGTAAACCTGTTTTCTGATCCCGTGACGGCCGCGGTGACGCTGGTGTTGCTGGTGTTTCTGTGGAAAGTCGTACCCCCGTTCGTCGACTGGGCTTTGCTCGATGCGGTGTGGCGGCCCGATGCCAAAGCCTGCCAGGAGGCGAGCGGCGCCTGCTGGGGCTTCATCGCCGAGAAGCACCGCTTCATCCTCTTCGGCACCTACCCCTTCGAGCAGCAGTGGCGGCCCGCCACGGCCACCGTTCTTCTTGTCCTTCTATGGAGTTTTTCCCTTGTAAGAGTATTTTGGCGGTGGTGGCTGGCGCTCGTTTGGCTCGCCGGCCTGACCGTCATCGGGATCCTGATGTGGGGCGGCGTCTTCGGCCTGCCGTACGTGGAGAGCGGGCGCTGGGGCGGGCTCATCCTGACGCTCCTCCTGGCTACGTTCGGCATCGCGCTCGCGTTCCCGCTGTCGATCGCGCTCGCGCTGGGGCGCCGCTCGGACCTGCCGGTCATCCGCGCTCTGTGCGTGGGCTACATCGAGCTCATCCGCGGCGTGCCGCTCATCTCGGTGCTCTTCATGGCCTCGGTGATGCTGCCGCTGTTTCTCCCGTCGGGCGTGACGATGGACAAGCTGCTGCGCGCGCAAATCGCGCTCATCCTCTTCGGCGCGGCGTATTTCGCCGAGGTGGTGCGCGGCGGGCTGCAGGCGATTCCGAAGACCCAGTACGAGATGGCCGATGCGCTTGGACTGACCTACTGGAAAAAAACAGTTTATGTGGTGTTGCCGCAGGCTCTGCGCATCGCGGTGCCGCCGCTCGTGAACACCTGCATCGGCTTCTTCAAGGACACCTCGCTCGTCCTCATCATCGGGCTGTTCGACCTGCTCACGACGATCAAGGTCTCGCTCACCGACCCGCGCTGGCCGGGCTTCGGCGTCGAGGCCTACCTCTTCGCGGCGGCCGTGTACTTCGTGTTCTGCTTCGCGATGTCGCTCTACAGCCGGCGCCTCGAAGCCATCCGATAAGTCTTCTTCACTCGCGCTTGACGCCTGCAGCGGTCATGTCGCTCCAGGCGCGCGCGAGCGAGCCGGCGAGATCGATCGCACGGCACGCGTGCTCGATGACTGTGGTATCGAAGCCGGCGGCGCGCGCGTCGAGCGCCGTCCAGGCGACGCAGAAATCGGTCGCGAGGCCGCAGACGTACAGTTTCTGCAGCTTGCGTTCTTTGAGATAGCCGGCGAGACCGGTCGCGGTCCTGCGATCGGCCTCGAGGAAGGCCGAGTAGCTGTCGATGCCCGCGTGGTGTCCCTTGCGGATCACGAGCTGCGCCTTGCCGGCGTCGAGGTCCTCATGCAGCGCGGCGCCGGAAGTCCCCTGCACGCAGTGGTCGGGCCACAGGACCTGAATGCCATAAGAGAGCTCGATGGTCTCGAAGGGTTGCTTTCCTCGATGCGACGAGGCGAACGAGACGTGACGGCGCGGATGCCAGTCTTGCGTCAGCACGACATTTTCGAAGCGCGCCGCGAGCCGGTTGATGAGCGGGACGACTTCGTCGCCCCGCGGCACGGCGAGCGCGCCGCCAGGCATGAAGTCGTTCTGGACGTCGACGACGACCAGGCAGGCGTCGGACACGGCTACTTCTTCTTCTCCTGCGCGAGCTCGGCCGCGAGGCGCAGCGCCGCCAGGTAGGAGCGCCAGCCGAAACCCTGGACGGTGCCCTTCACCGCCGGGGAGATGATCGAGTGGGTGCGCCACTCCTCGCGCGTATGGAGGTTCGACATGTGCACCTCGATCACCGGGAACGGCATCGCCTTGATGCAGTCGTGCAGCGACACGCCGTGCTGGGTGAGCCCGCCGGGATTGACGATCGCGCCGGAGGCGTCGTCGATGTGCTTGTGGAAGAGATCCACCAGCGCGCCTTCGTGGTTCGACTGCAGGATCACCAGCTCGATCTTGAGCTCGCGGGCGAGCGCCTGCAGCTTGTCGTTGATCTCGTCGAGCGTGGTGGTGCCGTAGATGTGGGGCTCGCGCCGGCCGAAGAGGTTCAGATTGGGCCCGTGCAGGACGAGAATTTTCATGAAACCTTCCAGTTTTTTTCCAGGTTGGAAATGAGCGCGGGGCTGAAGTGACAGTCCGCCTGCTCGCGAGCGTACACCGCCATGTAGCGGCGGAACAGGTCGAGCGGCTCCTGCCCGGCGCGGAACGCGCGCCGGTTGCCCGCGGCGCTCACCACCCCGGAGCCGGTAAGCTTTTCCACCGTTCGTGAAATAGCCTCGTCCATTTCCCCGGGGGGAACGGTTTCATCGCAAAGCATTCTTCCTTCCGGGCTCGCGCACTCGATGCGCAGCTCGGCCATGATCGCCTGGCGCGCGATGCGGTCGCCGACGAAGCGCGGCAGGCGGAGGTTCGCCGCGCCCGGGATGATGCCTTCCTTGCGCGCGGGCAGCGTGAGATAGGCGTCCTGGGCGGCGAGCGTGTGATCGATGGTGAGCAGGATCTGGCAATGCCCGCCGATGGCGAAGCCCTCGACCGCGGCGATCCAGACTTTCTCGACTGACGCTTTTTCCGGAGATTCCTTTTCGAAAGCGACACCGCGATAAAGCTTGTTGACGAAGCCCAGGTCGCGGATCAGGTACCAGAGGTAGCGGATCCTGCCCTGGTAGAGGTGGGTGAGGTTGATCCCGGCGCCGAACAGGCGCCGCCCGGCGTACTTCGGGTGCTCGACGACATCGCCGCGCAGCACGCAGACCTCGCTCTTGCGATCGAGCAGAGCGACGTCGACGGCGATCTCCATGCCCTCGATCGTCGACTCGTCCTCGGCGTTGAGATAACGCGGGTTGCGCATCGCCAGCGTCGCCGCCTTGCCCTGGCGCTCGAGGCGGGCACCGGGCAGGTCGAGCCTGCCGATGCGGTCGAACTCGGCAAGCTTCTCCGCCGTCCTCGGATGCGGAAGAAGCATCGCGTGGCAAAGGTGCGAGCCGGCGGTGGGGTCGTCGAGGATCTCGGCGAGGAAGCCGCCCTGCGCCTTCTCCAGACCTTGCTTCTCCTTGAGCGGCAAGCGCGCTTCGGCCGCGAGCTCGTCCGCAGAAGGCAGCGCGCCTTTTTCGGCCGCCCGGCGGCAAAGCTCGTCCAGGCGCACGAAGCGCGTGCGCCGCGCCGTGAGCTCGTCATAGAGGGATAGCGCGTCCATTCCCATAATGTAAGGATAATCGCACATGATCCGCGGCACGACCGAGCTCGTGGCCCACATCGGCTACCCGACCCACACGTTCAAGTCGCCGATGATCTATAACCCCTACTTCGAGCAGGCCGGCATCGACGCCGTGGTGGTGCCGATGAGCTGCGAGGCCGCACGGTACCCGGCCTTCCTGAAGTCGGTGTTCACGCTGACGAACATCCGCGGCGCCATCGTCACGATGCCGCACAAGGTGTCCACCGTCGGCCTGCTCGACGAGGCGACGAGCGCCGTGAGCATCGCTGGCTCTTGCAACGCGGTGCGCCGCGCGTCGGACGGACGCCTGCAGGGCGAACTCTTCGACGGCGAAGGCTTCGTGCGCGGCGTGCGGCACAAAGGTTTCAGCCCGGAGCGGGCGCGCGCGCTCGTCGTGGGTTGCGGCGGCGTCGGCTCGGCGATCGCTGCTGCGCTTGCTGCCGCCGGCGTCGGCGCGTTGACTCTTTTCGATTCGCAGCCCGACTATGCACGCGGGCTGGCGCAGCGGCTCAGCGCGCACTACCCGAGAGTGGAAGTGAATACCGGCTCGAAGGACCCGGCCGGTCATGACCTCGTGGTCAACGCCACGCCGCTCGGCATGCATGCGGGGGACCCGCTGCCGATGGACGTGGAGCGCATTTCGCCCGAGACGTTCGTCGGCGAAGTGGTGCTGAAGGACGAAATGACGCCTTTCCTCAAGGCTGCGCAGGCGCGCGGCTGCCGCTACCAGGTCGGGGCCGACATGCTGTTCGAGCAGATCCCGGCGTACCTGGAATTCTTCGGCTTCCCGACGACCACGGTGCAGGCGCTGCGCTCGGTCGCGCGGATCACCTACTGAGATGCGGCGCGCGATCGGACTCGCGGCGCTCACGGTGCTGGAGCTGCCGCACGAGGAGCAGATCCGCGTCGCGGCGCAGGCCGGCTATTCCCACGTCGGGCTTCGCCTCGTTCCGGTAGCGGGGCAGCCCTACCAACATGGCTTCGATGTTTCGGCGGTTGAAAGGCAACTGATCGATTGTGGCGTGGAGGTGCTCGATGTTGAAGTTTTTCGCCTTACCCCCGAAACCAAAGTCGCTGACTTCGAGTCGATCCTGGCCGCTTCGGCTCGATTGAAAGCGAGCGAGATCCTCGTGCACGGCGCCGATCCGGTCGAAGCCCGTCTCGCCGAGACATTCGGGGCTCTGTGCGATCTCGCCGCGCGCTATGGGCTCGCGGCGAACCTGGAGCCGATGCCCTGGGTCGACGTATCGAACGTCGCAAAGGCGATGCGCATCCTCGACTCGGCCGCGCGGGCGAACAGCGGCGTGCTCGTGGATGCGATCCACTTCTTCCGCGGCGGCGACACGACGCAAGCCCTCTCACGGGTGCCCCCGAAGCAGCTGCGCTATGCGCAGCTTTGCGATGCCCGGTCGGAGAGGCCGGCGCAAATGGAGGAGATCATCCGCCAGGCGCGCTCCGATCGCCTCTTCCCCGGCGAAGGCGGGCTCGATCTGCGAGGACTGCTGCGCGCGCTTCCCGCAAGCGTGCCGCTGAGCCTGGAGGTTCCGGTTTCGCAAAAGCTTCCGCCGCTCGAGCGCGCGCGGCGTGCGCTCGAGGCGACGAAGGCTATACTCGGTGCCGGGGAGGGGACATGATCTTCGATCTGCGCATCTACACCCTGCACAACAGCAAGCTCGCCGCCTGGCTCAAGCTCTACGAGGAATACGGCCATCCCACGCAGGTGAAGCATTGCGGCGAGCCGGTGTTCTACGCCACCACCGAGGTCGGGCCGCTGAACCAGGTGGTCCACGTGTGGAAGTACGCGAGCCAGGCGGACCGCGAGAAGAAGCGCGATGCGCTCATGGCCGATCCGTCGTTCAAGGAGTACCTCGCCAAGAGCCGCGAGCTCGGCGCGCACCAGAGCCAGGAGTGCCGCATCCTCAAGTCCACTTCGTTCTCGCCGCTCTAATGAAGAAAGCCTGTCTAATGGGCCATCCCGTGGCCCATTCGCGCTCGCCGATGATCCACGGGTACTGGCTCAGTACGCTCGGCATCCCGGGCGCCTATGAGCTGAAGGACCTCACGCCCGAGCAATTTCCTGGATTTGTGGGCGAGCTGGGGAAGAACGGATACATCGGCGGCAACGTTACCGCCCCTCACAAGGAGGCGGCCTATCGCACTGTGAGCGCGCGCGACGCGGCGTCGGAGGCGGTCGGCGCGGTGAACACGCTCTGGCTGGAGAACGGCAGGCTGATGGGGGGCAACTCCGACGTCCATGGCTTCATCGCCAATCTCGACGATCGCGCGCCGGGCTGGAACGTCTCCGGATGCAAGGTGCTGGTCCTCGGCTCGGGCGGCGCCGCACGCTCGGCGGTCCATGCGCTCGAGCAGCGCGGCGCCGAGGTGCGCATCGTCAACCGCACGTTCGCCCGGGGGCAGGAGCTGGCGCACCGCTTTGGCGCCACGGCGCGTGCATGGGGTGAACTGCAGAGCCTGCTGCCGCAGACCGACGTGCTGGTGAATTGCACCTCGCTCGGCATGACGGGAAAGGAAGCGCTGCAGATCGATCTCGGCGCGCTCAAGAAAAGCGCCGTGGTCTACGACATCGTCTACGTCCCGCTGGAGACGGCGCTCCTCGCGCAGGCGAGGAAGCGCGCCCACCGCACGGTCGACGGCCTGGGGATGCTCCTGCAGCAGGCGGGATTCGGTTTTCGCAAATGGTTCGGCGGCGAGCCGAAGGTCACGCCGGAGCTGCGCAGCATGGTCGAGGCGGACATCGTCGCCAAGACAACGACCTAAGCGATTTCACATGGGGCCGCGTCATGGCGGCCCAGGCTACGATGGAGAAACGATGAGCCCGGTTTCGGCGCGCAATATCCGCTTCGTCGGCCAGTCGGACATGAACGGCAAGGGCGACGGCGTGCAGGTCATGGTGCACCGCGGCTACGCCTATGTCGGCCACGGCTTCAGCAACGGCATCACTACCCTCGACGTGCGCGACCCGAAGCAGCCGAAGGTCGTCGACTTCATCGCCTGCGCGCCCGGCACCCGCGCGCTTCATCTGCAGACCCACGAGGATCTGCTGCTGGCGGTGAACGCGCCGAGCGTCTGGACCATGCAGCAGTTCCAGACCGAAAAAGACTATTTCGGCGGCTCACCCGCCGACCGGCTGAAGGGAACCGGGGCTCAATTCACGGCCGGCATCCGGGTCTACGACATCTCCCGGCCGCAAAAGCCCTGCGACATCGGCTTCATGCCGACCGAGGGCATCGGCCCGCACCGCATCTGGTACGTCGGCGGGCGCTACGCGTACGCCTCCATCCACTTCGCCGATTTCACCGACCACGTCCTCGCCGTTATCGACATGGCCGACCCGCGCAAGCCGCAGCTTGCAGGCCGCTGCTGGATTCCGGGCATGTGGCGCGCCGGTGGCGAAACGCCGACCTGGCCCGCCGGGAAGCGCTACGCATTGCACCACGCGCTGGTCGACGGCGACATCGCTTACGGCGCCTGGCGCGACGGCGGCTTGACGGTGATGAACGTCGCCGATCCGGCGCGGCCGAAAATCCTCGTGCACCGCGCGCCGCAGCCGGGCGGCGGCGGCACACATTCGCCGTTGCCCCTGCCCGAGCGCAAACTGCTCGTCCTCGCCGACGAGCCGACCTCCGCCAACTGCAAGGACGGCCTGCGCCACATCTGGACGTACGACGTGCGCGACCCGTCCAATCCGGCGGTCATCGCGTCTTTCCCGCAGCCCGGCGAGGCCGACTACTGCGCGAAGGGCGGATTTTTCGGCCCGCACAACCTGCACGAGAACCGGCCGGGCGCGTTCCAGAGCTCCCGCCTGATCTTCGCCACCTACTACAACGCGGGCGTGCGGGTGTTTGATATCGCGGATTCGGCGAAGCCGCGCGAAGTTGCGTTCTACGTGCCTCCGAATCCGGCGAAGATGGTGGATCCGCGGCCGAACCGGCCGCAGGTGCTGCAATCCGGCGACTGCTATGTCGACCGCAACGGGCTCATGTATCTGACGGACCAGAACGCCGGGCTCAACATTCTGCAATTCGAAGGACCCTAAGAGGAGGGAGACATGATGAGGAACTGGATCGCAAGTGCAGCAGCGGGCGCGCTCGCGCTCGGCGCGGCGCAGGCGCAGCAGGCGGTGTTCATGCCGATCGTGATCGAGGTCTCGGGCTCGGGTGCCGTTTCGGGCACCAATTTCCGCGACGGTGCTCTGATGGCGATCGACGAGATCAACGCGAAGGGCGGAATTCTGAAGCGCAAGATCAATGCGCCGGTAAGCGACACGCAAACCAACCCGGGCGTCTCGCGCGCCCAGGTGCAGAAGGCGATCGACGGCGATCCTTACGTCATCCTCGGCCCGGTGTTCTCCGGCTCGGTGAAGGTGAACATGGTGCTCGCTCAGCAGGCCGAGATCCCGCAGATGACGGGGGCGGAGGCCGCCGAGATCACGCAGTTGGGCAACGACTACATCTTCCGCACTTCGTTTGGCCAGCAGGTGAGCATGCCGAAGATGGCGGCCTTCGTGGCTACCGGCATCAAGGCAAAGACGGTGGCCTTCCTCTGGGTGAACAACGACTATGGCAAGGGCGGGCGCGACGTCTTCTTCAAGGAGATGAAGGCGCGCAACATCAAGATCGTCGCCGACGTGTCGACCGAGGCGGGTCAGGTGGATTTCGCCGCCGACGTGGTCAAGCTCAAGGCGGCGAACGCGGACGCGATCTTCGTCTATGTCAACGAGGAGGAGTGCGCGCGCGTGCTGCGCGAGGCGCGCAAGCAGGGCGTCAAGGTACCGCTGATCGGCGAGACCAATGTGATCAGCCAGAAGGTGATCGACCTGGCGGGCGACACCGCCAATGGCGTGAAAGGGCATGTCGGCCTCACCGCCGACGCTCCGATCAAGGCGGTGCAGGAATTCCGCGACAAGTTCCAGAAGCGCTACAAGTATCTGCCCGACCACAACGGCATCAAAGGGTACACCGCGGTGTATGCGGTGAAGTACGCGACCGAGAAGATGGGCAAGTTCGACCGCAAGCAGCTGGCGAAGAGCCTGCACGGCATGACCATCAAGCCCGAGCAGGAGCCCGGGATCCTGATCGAAACGACCTGGGACGCCAAGGGCGACATCGACCGCATCAGTTTCCTGGTCGAGGTGGTCGACGGCAAGCAGAAAGTGGTAGAGATCCTGCCTAAGCTGGGCAAGTAGCCTGGCCGACTTCCTGCAGCTCGCGGTCGCGGGAATCGCGACCGGCGGCATCTACGCGCTGGTCGCGGTCGGCTTCGTGCTGCTGTGGCAGACCTCGCAGACCATCAACTTCGCCCAGGGCGAGTTCGTCATGCTGCCGGCGTTCTTCGTGCTGGCGGCGATGAAGTTCGGCGGACTGTCCTTCCCGCTGGCGCTGCTGGTCGGCTTGCTGGTCGCGCTTCTGGTGCTCGGCCTGCTGTTCAAGGAGATGGTGGTCGACCCGATCCTGCGGCACGGGGTGCTGCCGCTGGTCATTTCGACCCTCGGCCTCGCCATCTTCATGAAGGAGGGCGTCAAGGAGTTCTACGCTGCCGAGGCGCAGGCGTTCCCGGGCATCTGGCCGACGACCAACCTCACGCTCGGCGGCGCGGTCATCTCGGCGCAGAGCCTGGTCATCATCGCGGTGGCGGTCGTCGCGGTCGGACTGCTGCAGTACTTCCTGGGCGCCACGCGCACCGGCCGGCAGATGCAGGCCACCGCGCAGAATCCCATCCTCGCGCGCGTGCTCGGCATCCCGGTCGAGCGCATGGTCCTCTATGCCTTCCTTATCAACGCCGCGCTCGTGGCGCTCGCTTCTTTCCTGGTCAGCCCGATCTACCTCGCCAAGTTCACCAACGGCGAGCTGCTCGGCCTCGCCGCGTTCGTCGCCGCGATCGTCGGCGGCTTCAACCAGGTGCGCGGCGCGATTGCCGGCGGCGTTCTGCTCGGCGTGGCCGATAACTTCGTCGCCGCGTACTGGTCCGCCCAATACCGCGCCGCGATTCCGCTGTTCCTGCTGATCGCGGTGATCCTGTGGCGGCCGCAGGGGCTGCTCGGCCGCGCCGAGGAACGCACGGTATGAAGAAGCTGCTGTTCCTGCTCCTGGTCGCCATCCTGATCGCGGCGCCGTTCTTCCTGAAGCCCTACGGCATCTATCTGCTCAGCCTGTGGGTCGTGATGACGATCGCCGCGATCGGCCTCAACCTCACGCTGGGCTATGCGGGGCAGATCTCGCTCGCGCAGGGCTCGTTCGTGGGCATCGGCGCCTATGCCGCGGCGCTGCTGACAACGACCGGATGGCCGTTGTGGGCCGCTTTCATCCTGGCGATCGCACTCAGCCTGGCGATCGGCTGGGTGCTGGGTTACCCGGCGTTGCGCGTGCAGCACCACTACCTCGCCTTCGTCACGCTTTCCTTCGCGACGCTGGTCTTTCTCGTGCTGCGCAACGAGGAATGGCTCACCAAGGGCGTCTACGGCATCTCCGGCATCCCCCGACCGACGCTGCTCGGCTGGCCGACCAAGGCGCCGATCGCCTTCTATTTCTTCTGCCTGGGAGTGCTGGCGCTGGTCGGCGCCGCCACATGGTGGCTGGTGCGCTCGCCGTGGGGGCGCGCCTTCACCGCGCTGCGCGAGAACGCGGTGCGCGCCGACTCGCTCGGGGTCGATACGCGACGTTACACGCTGATGGCCTTCGCCGTGGGGTCGGCGCTGGGCGGAGTCGCAGGCGTGCTGTACGCGCCGCTGGTCCAGTTCATCGAGCCGACCGCGTTCAGCCTCAACCTGTCCCTCAACCTGCTGCTGATGGTGATGGTCGGCGGTTCGGGCTACTTCCTCGGCCCGTTTCTCGGCGCCGCGGTCTCGGTGCTCCTGCCCGAGTGGATGCGCTTCGGCAGCGAGGGCCTGTACCTCATCCTGTACGCGATTGCGGTAATGGTGCTGATGGCGTTCTGCCCGTCAGGAGTGCTCGGGCTCGTAGAGCGCGCGAGGAGGAAGTTCGGATGAATGCGCCGTCGAGCGCGGTGCTTGAGGTGCGCGACGTGGCCAAGTCGTTCGGCGGCATCCGCGCGGTCGACGGCGTTTCCTTCGACGTGCGCGAAGGCGAGATCCTCGGCCTGATCGGGCCGAACGGCTCCGGCAAATCGACGCTGTTCAACTGCATCCTCGGCCAGCTGCCGCCCTCGGCCGGCGAAGTGCGCATCGACGGGCGTGCCATCACCGGGATGCGGCCCTGCCAGCTCAACCGGCTCGGCGTCGGCCGCACCTTCCAGCTGCTGCAGGTATTCCCCCAGCTGACGGTGCGCGAGAACCTGGTCCTCGCCGGGCAGGAGCACCGCGGCTCGATGTGGTCGCGCCTGGTCGGACGCCGCGACGCCGGCCTGGGCAGCGCCGCCGACAGCATGATCGGGTTCTTCCGGCTGGCGCAGCTGGCCGGTGAGAAGGCCGGCGCGCTGAGCTACGGCCAGCAGAAGCTGCTCGACGTCGCCATGGCGTTCATGGCCGGGCCGCGCCTCGTGCTGCTCGACGAGCCCGCCGGCGGGGTGAACCTGACGATGCTCGCCGACCTGCGCGAGCGGCTGCGCGCCATCAACGCGGCGCAAAAGGCGACCTTCGTCGTCATCGAGCACAACATGGACTTCGTCATGTCGCTGTGCACGCGCATTCTTGTGCTCGCCGAGGGACGCATCATCGCCGAGGGCCCGCCCGCGGACATCCGCAACGACCGCCGCGTCATCGACGCCTACCTTGGACACTGACATCCTCGGGCTCGAGGGCGTGGTCTGCGGCTACGGCAAGCTGACCGTTCTCAACGAGATCACCTTCAAGGTGGCGCGCGGGGCGATCACCACCCTCATCGGCCCCAACGGCGCCGGCAAGTCCACCGTCTTCAAGGCGGTGTTCGGGCTGCTGCCGGTGGGGCGCGGCCGCATCGCGTTCGACGGGCGCGACATCACGAATGGCGGGCCTCGCCGCCTGCTCGAGCTCGGCATCACCTACGTGCCGCAGGGGCGCAACGTGTTTCCCGAGCTCAGCGTGCTGCACAACCTCGAGCTCGGCCTGACCGCGGCCGGGCGCGCGGCGGACGTCGGCGGGCGCGTCGAGGCGATGCTCGAGCGCTTTCCGATGCTGCGCGACAAGGCGCGGGCGCAGGCCTCGACGCTTTCGGGCGGGCAGCAGAAGCTGCTCGAGATCGCCCGCGGCTTGCTGCTCGATCCGAAGCTCATGCTGATCGACGAGCCTTCGATCGGCCTGTCGCCGCGGCTCGTGGGCCAGACCTTCGACATTCTGCAAGCCCTCCGCGGGCAGGGCGTCTCGATCCTGATGGTCGAGCAGAACGCCAAGCGTGCGCTCGAGATCTCGGACTTCGGCGTGGTGCTGGAGCTCGGCCGGGTGCGTATGCAGGGAAAGGCGCGCGATCTGCTCGCCGATCCGCGGGTCGGCCAGCTCTTCCTCGGCGGCGCCACCCTCTAGATCCGGCGCCCGGTCTTCTCCCAGTAAGGGGCGCGCAGGCGCCGCTTGAAGATCTTGCCGCTTTCCTCCCGCGGCAGCTCCGCGTGGAAGCTCACCAGGCGCGGCACCTTGTAGTTCGCGATTCGATCGGACAAGTACTTCCTAATCATCTCCGCCTCGAGGGCGACACCCGGTTCAGTCTGCACCGCAGCGGCGAGTGCTTCGCCGAACTCCTCGTCGGGAATGCCGAACACCGCGCAGTCGCGCACGCCGGGCATCAGGGCGAGGACGGCCTCGATCTCGGCCGGATAGATGTTCACCCCGCCCGAGATCACCATGTCCGAGGCCCGGTCGCAGACGTAGAGGTAGCCGTCTTCGTCCACGAAGCCCATGTCGCCGAGCGAAAGCAGCCCGTCGAGCTCGATCTTTTCGCGCGCCTCCGGATTGTTGTTGTACGTGAATTCGGGATACGCCGGCTGACGCGCGTAGATGAGCCCCACCTGGCCCCGGGGAAGCTCGCGGCCGCCTTCGTCGAGGATGCGGATCCGCGCCGCTCCGACGGGGCGTCCCGCCGCGCCGGGCTTGCGCAGCGCCTCCTCGGAGCTGATCGAGGTGACGTAGCCGAGCTCGCTCGCGGCATAGCTCTCGTTGAACACCGGTCCCCACCAGTCGATCATGGCGCGCTTGAGCTCGGCAGGGCAGGGCGAGCCGGTGGAGGCGACGAAGCGCATCGAGGACAGGTCGTAGCGGCGCTTCACGGCTTCGGGCAGCCGCAGCAGGCGCACGTACATGGTCGGAACGAGATAGGCATGGGTCAGGCGATGGCGCTCGATCAGCGCGAGCGCGCGCTCGGCGTCGAAGCGCTCCTCCAGCACCAGGAGCTCGCCGTGCAGCGCGACCTGCACCGCGTAGCTCGACGGCGCGCTGTGATAGAGCGGCGCCGGATGCAGCGCCCGCATTCCGGGCTGGATGCCGAGCACCTGGCCGAACCCCTGCTGGAGCAGCGCGATCTGCTCCGGCGTCTGCGGCAGCCGGCGGACGCCCTTGGCGCGGCCAGTGGTGCCCGAGGTATACGGCATCAGCGTGCCGGGGCTGCGTGGTTGCCCGTTCCAAGGCGCCTCGCCTTGCACGAAGCGGCCCCAGTCGGCCACCACCGGCAAATCAGGCGGGATGCCGGCCACGGTTTGCGCGCGCAATGCGTCATCGGTGACCAGAACCCTGGCGCCGCTGTCGCGCAGGATCCAGCCGGCTTCGTCGGCCTTGTAGTGCCAGTTGATCGGGCACCAGTACGCGCCCAGGAGCCGTGCGGCGAGCTGCGCTTCGAGGAACGCGGGGCCGTTGTGCAGCAGGATGCACACGACGTCGCCCTGGCGCACACCGAGCCGCTCCAGCCCGCCGGCTGCGCGGCGAACCCGCTCTTCGAGCGCCGCCGGCTCGATCTCGATTGCGTTGAAGACGAGGCGTGCGGTCACTTGGATGCCGGATCCTGCCGGTAGAAGAGCTTGAGCTGGTGGTACACGTCGGGATAGCGCCGCCGCGTCTCGGCCGGGTCCTCGAAGAAGGCCTCGCTCATGACGGCGAAGAATTCCGAAGGATGCTCGGCGGCATAAGGGTCGAGCCAGGTGTCGCGGCCGCGCTCCACCGCGTCGCAGAAGCCCTCGTAGGCCCCCTCGAAGGCGCGCGTCCAGGCGCGCCGGTCCATGCCGGGATGCAGCGGCGGCAGGCCGTCGGCGACGCCCTCCAGCATGTCGAGCTTGTGCGCAAACTCGTGGATCACCACGTTGATGTGCGGATCATGGGCGGCCGCATCCCAGGAGATCACCACGGGTCCTCCGGGCATCGCCTCGCCCGCGAGCTCGTCGTCCCACTCGTGCACCACGCCGTCCTCGTCGACCTCGGTGCGGCGAACGCGGAAGTCGCCCGGATAGACCACGATTCCGGTCCAGCCCGCATACCAGTCGAGGCCGAGCTCGAGGATCGGCAGGCAGGCCTGCGCCGCGATCGCGACGCGCATCTCGTCGGTGACTTCGATGCCGTGCGCGCCCGCGAACTGCTTTTCGGCGAGAAACAGAACCACGAGCTGCCTGAGCTTTTCCGAGTTGGGGAGAAACGCGAGGCCTTTGGTGGCGCGCTTCCACAGCGCATCGCCGATCGAGTGCTTCTGTAGCACGCGCCTGCGCCGCCACTCGGTGATCCAGCCCATGAAACCGTAAAATACCGCATGGTCACGGTGGTCCAGCTTTACCCGGATAAAGGCGGCGCTCGCGCTGCGGATGCCGTCGGCGCGCTCGCCGTGGGCCTGGCGCAGGCGGACAGTGAGCTCATTGCCCGCGCACTCGAGTTCGCCGAGCCGCTCTACGCCGGAGAGCTGCTCTCCACCGGCGAGCCGGTCTGGCCCCACGCGCTCGGCCTCGCCTCGAGCCTCGCCGACATCGGGCTCGACGCGCCGGGACGCGCCGCGGGCATCCTGTTCGCGGCGCCCAAGCGGCTGGGCGCGAGCGAGCGCATCGGCGAGGTCTTCGGCGGCGAGATCGCGGGGCTCGCCGAGGGCGTGGAGCGGCTCTACCAGCTTCGGGTCGCGACGCGCGCCAATCCGATGGAGCAGAACGAGGTCCTGCGCAAGATGGTTCTCGGCATGGTCGAGGACGTGCGCGTGGTGCTCATCCGCCTGGCGAGCCGCACCCAGACGCTGCGCTGGTTCGCGAAGAACGCGTCTCCCGCCCGCAACGAATACGCGAAGGAAACGCTCGACATCTACTCGCCGCTGGCCAACCGGCTGGGGGTGTTCCAGCTCAAGTGGGAGCTCGAGGACCTTTCATTCCGCTACCTCGAGCCCGAGCTCTACAAGCGCATCGCGCAGATGCTCGACGAGCGCCGCGTGGAGCGCCAGCAGTACATCGCCGACGCGATTGCCGTCCTGGCGCGCGAGCTCGAGGCTGGGGGCGCCAAGGGCGAGATCAACGGCCGGCCCAAGCACATCTATTCCATCTGGAACAAGATGCGCAACAAGGGCCTCGATTTCTCGCAGGTCTACGACGTGCGCGCCCTGCGCGTGATCGTTCCCGAGATCAAGGACTGCTACACCGCGCTCGGCGTGGTGCACAACCTGTGGCAGCCGATCCCCAAGGAGTTCGACGACTACATCTCGCGTCCGAAGGGGAACCTGTACCAGTCGCTGCACACGGCGGTGGTCGGTCCCGCGGGCAAGACGCTCGAGGTGCAGATCCGTACCGAGGAGATGCACCGGCATGCCGAGTATGGCGTTGCCGCCCATTGGCAGTACAAAGAAAAAACCAAGACTTCGAAGCAATTCGAGCAAAAGATCGCGTGGCTGCGTGAGCTGCTCGCATGGCGCGACGAGGTCGCCGACTGGTCCAAGGCGCGCGGCACGCGCCTCGACGACGCGGTCTACGTCCTCACTCCGCAGGGCAAGGTGATCGACCTCCCGGCCGGGGCGACGCCGGTCGACTTCGCCTACGCGCTGCACACCGACCTCGGGCACCGCTGCCGCGGCGCGAAAGTCGATGGCCACATCGTGCCGCTCGACACGCCGCTCGCGAGCGGTCAGCGCGTCGAGATCGTGGCGGCAAAGGCTGGCGGGCCCTCGCGCGACTGGCTGAACGCGGAGCGCGGCTTCGTGAAGAGCCCGCGCGCACGCCAGAAGATCCGCCAGTGGTTCAACGCGAAGGCCCATTCCGACACCGTCGCCGCCGGCAGGACCCAGCTCGAGAAGGCGCTGCGGCGCGAGGGCGCGGTCAACGCCAACCTCGACCAGCTCGCGGGAAAGCTCGGCTTCAAGGCGCCCGACGATCTCTTCGCCGCCGTCGCGCGCGACGAAGTCAACCTGCGCCAGCTCCATTCCGCCCTGCACGGCACGGAAGAACCGGTCAAGACCGTGGAACGCAGGCGGCGCCCCGGTTCTTCAGCGGGGAAGGGCGGGATCCTCGTGGTCGGGATGGACAGCCTGCTCACCCAGCTCGCGCGCTGCTGCAAGCCGGTGCCGCCCGACCCGGTGCGCGGCTTCGTGACGCGGGGCAAGGGCGTGTCGGTGCACCGTGAGGACTGCCCGAGCCTGAAGCGGCTGGCCGAGGGCCAGCCCGAGCGCCTGATCGACGCAGAGTGGGGCCAGGGCGAAGGAAGCTACGCGGTCGAGATCGGCGTCACGGCCACCGACCGGCGCGGCCTCCTGCGCGACATCGGCGATGCGCTGGCGCGCGAGAAGATCAACGTCACCGCGGTGCGCACCCAGAGCCGCGACGATCTGGCCTTCATGCGCTTCAGCTTCGACGTCGCGAACATGGCGCAGCTCAAGCGCGCGCTGGCGCAGATGCGCCAGGTGAAGGGCGTGATCCGGGTCGCTCGCGCGTAGGGATGGAGGAACTACTTAGAAACCCCTGGATCCAGGGGGGCCTCGCGCCGCTGCTCGCCGGGATCGCGGCGGCGCTCGTGTTCTACCCCCTGCGCGTGAGCGGTCTCGCGGCCGCGTTCGGGTTCTTTGCCGCGGTCTACCTCACCGGCCAGCTCGAGTTCGAGAAAAAGCTGTTCCTGCTCGCGGCGGCGGCCGCGCTCCTCGGGGCGCTGGTGGATGTCGCCTTCAGGCCGACTCGAAAGGCCGGCCTGGTGCTCGGCCTCGTCTTCGGCATCGCCGCCTGCTGGATCTTCATCTTCCTCATCGGACGTATGCCTGCGCAGCGGATCGCGCTCTACGCGATGGGCCTCGGCGCCCTGGTCGCCGCGAGCGTGGCCTTCTCGGTGCTCTCGTACGACGAGCCGCCGCGCGCGGCCGCCGCCGGAATGGGATTGGGGCTCGCGACCGGCGCCATGGCCTTTCTCGGCGGCTCCGAGATGCTCGCCCTCTGGAGCTTCGGCCTCGCCGCGGGCGCGGCCGGGTTCCTCTTGGTCGCCCTCGTCCTTGCGAGGGGCATCGTCGCGGGCGCGTCGTTCACCCTTTCGGTCGGCGTGATCGGCGGGACGCTCGCCGCCACCGTGACGCTGCAACGCGGACTCCGCTGGTATGAAGCGGCGCTCTTCGCCCTCGTGCCCCTGGCAGTCCGCCTCCCCGTGCCGCACCGCAGCGCCATCGCCCAGGCCATCGTGGCGCTGGTCTACGCGCTCGCCGTGGGCGGGGGTGCGTGCGCGCTGGTCTGGATGCGCTAGCCGAGGAGGATGAAGCCCCAGATCACGCCGGCGTTGACGAGCGACAGGCCGACGGCCGCGCTGGCGATGTCCTTGGCCCGGCCGGTGAGCGGGTGATGCTCGAGGGACACCCGGTCGAGGGTTGCCTCGAGCGCCGAATTGAGCAGCTCGACGATCAGGACCAGGAGCAGGCTGCCGACGAGGAGCGCGCGCTCCACCGTGGTTTTTCCGATGACAAATACGAATGGAAAAAGCACGGCAAAGGCAACGACTTCCATGCGGAACGGGATCTCGTGCCGCCACGCCGCGGCGAGGCCCTGCAGGGCGACGCGCAGGGCGATGAAGGGCCGCAAAAGAAGCGGCTTCGACTTGTAGCGGTTTTCCTGCACCTCTCCCTGCACTCAGCTCGGAATCGCCAGAGTGTAGAGGAGTTCTTCCTGGGCCGAGCGGCGCCGGCCGCGCCGCGGCTTCAGCTGCTCGTAGCTGCCGTCGGGGCGCATCTCCCAGGCGTGGCAGTTGTCGTCGAGGTAGGGCTGCAGGCCCTCGCGGATCACGCGCCGCTTGAGCGCCGGGTCGAGCACCGGGAAGCACAGCTCGATGCGGCGGAAGAAGTTGCGGTCCATCCAGTCGGCGCTCGCGAGGAACACGTCCTCGGCGCCGCCCGCGCGGAAGTGGAACACGCGCGAGTGCTCGAGGAAGCGGCCGACGATCGAGCGCACTCGGATGTTGTCGGAAAGCCCCTGCAGGCCCGGCTTGAGCGCGCACTGGCCGCGCACGATCAGGTCGATCTTCACGCCCGCCTGGGAAGCGAGGTAGAGCTCCTCGATGATCTGCGACTCGAGCAGCGCATTCATCTTGGCGATGATGCGTCCCTCCTGCCCCTCGGCGGCGAGCTTGGCCTCGTTGCGGATCGCCGCGACGATGCGCTTGTGCAGGGTGAAAGGCGACTGCCAGACGTGCTTCATCTTGCTCGCGCGCCCGAGGCCGGTGAGCTGCTTGAACACCTCGTTCACGTCGGCGCACAGCTCCTCGTTCGACGACATCAGGCCGAAATCGGTGTAGAGCCGGGCAGTGCGCGGATGGTAGTTGCCGGTCGCGAGGTGCACGTAGCGGCGCAGGGCCTTGCCTTCCGCGCTGTCCTCGCGGCGCACCACGAGCGCCATCTTGGCGTGCGTCTTGTGGCCGACCACGCCGTAGATCACGTGCGCGCCGACCTCTTCCAGCCGCGCCGCCCAGTTGAGGTTCGCCTCCTCGTCGAAGCGCGCCATGAGCTCCACCACCACGGTGACTTCCTTGCCCTTGCGCGCCGCATCGACCAGGATCTCCATCAGCTCCGAATCGGTGCCGGTGCGGTACACGGTCTGCTTGATGGCGATGACGTTCGGGTCGTTCGCGGTGGTGCGGATGAACTCGATCACCGGCAGGAAGGACTGGAACGGGTGGTGCAGCAGCACGTCGTTCTTCTTCAGGGTCTCGAACAGATCGCCGCTGCCGAGCGAGCCCGGCATTCCGGGCTGGAACGGCGGGTACTTGAGCGCGGGCTTCTCCACCTGGTCGGGCACCTCGCGCAGGCGATAGAGATTCACCGGGCCGTCGACCCGGTAGAGGTCCGCCTCCTGCAGCGAGAACTGCTGGAGCAGGAAGTCCACCATGTGCTGAGAGCAGTTGTGGGCGACTTCGAGCCGCACCGCGTCGCCGAAGTGGCGGTGCAGGAGCTCGCCCTTGAGCGCGGTGTGCAGATTCTTGATCTCCTCCTCGTCGACGAACAGATCCGAATTGCGCGTGACCCGGAACTGGTAGCAGCCCTTCACGTTCATGCCGGCGAAAAGCTCGCCCATGTGCGCGTGCAGGATGGAGGAAAGAAACACGAACGCGTACTCCGCGCCGGCGATCGCCTGCGGCAGGCGGATGACGCGCGGCAGCGCGCGCGGCGCCTGCACGATGGCGGTGCCCGAGCTCCTGCCGAAGGCGTCGCGGCCCTCGAGCTCGCAGGCGAAGTTGAGGCTCTTGTTGAACACGCGCGGGAACGGGTGCGCCGGGTCCAGGCCGATCGGCGTGAGCACCGGCAGCAGCTCGCGGAAGAAGTAGTCGCGGATCCACTGGCGTTGCGCCGGGCTCCATTCCTCGCGCCGCGGGAACACGATGCCCTCCTTGGCGAGCGCCGGCAGCACGACCTCGTTCAGCAGCCGATACTGGTCGGCGACGAGCGCGTGCGCTTCCTGGCCCACGTCGGCGAACACCTCGCCCGGCCCGCGGCCGTCGGGCCCCGGCTCGGGCAAGCCGAGCTTGATCTGCTCCTTGAGCCCCGCGACGCGGATCTCGAAGAACTCGTCGAGATTGGACGAGACGATGGTGATGAAGCGCAGCCGCTCGAGCAGCGGCACCGCGTCGTCGGCCGCCTGCGTCAGCACCCGGCGCTGGAACGCGAGGATGCCGAGCTCGCGGTTGAAAAACTGGGTCGGCGGCGGGATTCTGCGGTTCATTGGGCCGCCCGGTGGACGAAGCGGTAACTCGATTTTACCGTTCGGTTTCCTCCTTTTGGGCCGTTTGTCATGTCGGATCAAGGGTGATACGGTCGGACCATGGCACGCCACGACACGCTCGCCGCGGTCGACCTGGGGTCGAACAGCTTCCACCTGGAAATCGGCCGCGTGGTGGAGCGCCAGATCTATCCGCTCGACGCGGTGCGCGAGGTGGTGCGGCTGGGCGGGGGCCTCACCCCCGACAAACGCATCGACCGCGCCACCCAGGCGCGCGCCCTCGAGTCGCTCGCCAAGCTCGCCGAGCGGCTGCGCGGCTTCCCGCGCCAGGCGGTGCGCGCCGTCGGCACCAACGCGCTGCGCGTGGCGAAGAATGCGCCGCAGTTCCTGCGCGAGGCGCGCCAGGTGCTCGGGTTCCCGATCGAGGTGATCTCAGGTCGCGAAGAGGCACGCCTCATCTATCTCGGCGTGGCGCACGCGATGCCCCTGGCGGCAGGATTGAAGAACGAGCGGCGCCTGGTGGTCGACGTCGGCGGCGGCTCGAGCGAGTTCATCGTCGGCACCGGGCTCGAGCCGCAGCTCACCGAGTCGCTCTACATGGGCTGCGTGAGCTTCAGCCTCAAGTACTTCCCCGACGGCAGGATCGACAAGGCGGGCATGCGGGCGGCCGAGCTCGCCGCGCGCCAGGAGCTCGCCGGCATCGTGCGCGCCTACCGCGCCGCCGGATGGGACGAGGCGGTGGCGTCCTCGGGCACCGCGCGCTCGATCGAGAACATCCTGCGCGAGAATGGTTTCAGCGAAGAGGGCCTGACGCGCGCCGGCCTAGAAAAATTGAGATCGTTGTTGTTGAAAAGCGAGAAAGCGGACCCGGACCGCATCGCCGGGCTGCGCCCCAACCGCGCGCCGGTGCTGCCGGGCGGGCTGGCCATCCTGCTCGCGGCGTTCGAGGAGCTCGGCCTCGAGTCGATGAAAGTCTCGGCCGCGGCGCTGCGCCACGGCGTGCTCTACGACCTGCTGGGCCGGGTCGAGCACCGCGACATGCGCGAGGCGACGGTGGCGCAATTCATGCGGCGCTACCACGTCGAGGCGGCGCAGGCCGAGCGCGTGAAGCAGCTCGCGCTCACGATCTACGACGCGCTCACACCGGGCGCCGAGCGCGAGGACGACGCCGACCGGCTGATGCTCGAGTGGACCGCGCGGCTGGCGGAAATCGGCCTGTCGATCGCGCACGCCCAATACCACAAGCATTCCGCGTACGTGCTCTCCAACGCTGACATGCCCGGGTTCTCGCGCATGGAGCAGGCGCGGCTTGCGCGCATCGTGCTCGCGCACCGCGGCAAGCTGCGCAAGATGCAGGACGCGGGGCTCGACGGCACGGACTGGAAGCTCGTATTCGCGCTGCGGACCGCCTCGCTCATCCTGCGCAGCCGCAGCGACGCGAAGCTGCCGTTCCTGCGGGTGGCCGCCGACGCCGGCGGCTTCGCCATCGATCTGCCGCAGTCCTGGCTCGACGAGAGCCCGTTATCGGCGGGCGCGTTGGAGGCGGAGACCGATCACTGGAAGACGGTCGGCATGAGGCTCCAGGTCTCGGGCCTCTCCGACAAGAAGGTTTCTGTTCTAAAGCAGGTCCGGTGACACGACCGCCCGGACGACGACCTTGGCGCCGTCCTCGCGCGTCCGGTCGTTCAGCCACCACAGCCCGCCTTTCTTGATACTCACCTCGAGCTGCGAGCCCGAGACGAGAAACGCCGCCGCGTGACCGAGGTCGGGCTGGTGTCCGACCAGCACCACCGTGCCCTTGTGGTCGGGCCAGGCCGCCGCCTGGAGAATGGCCGAAACGGCGGCGCCGGGCGCGATGTCCTTGACCGTCTTCACCGGAACGCCGAGCGCCTCGGCGGTCTGCTGGGCGCGCGCCGCGGGGCTGGAGATCAGGGTGAATTTCGCCGGCAGGTGCTGCAGCAGCCATTCGGCGATGCGCACGGCCTGCTTCTGGCCCTTCGCGGTCAACTCGCGCGCGAGGTCGTTGTCGCCCTCTTCGGCTTCGGCATGGCGCCAGAGGATGAGGTCCATAGGGGCGGGCAGTTTACGTTAGAATTGTGACCGCTTTTTACACAAGCAAACCAGGGTCTACGGTATCTTCGTTTTTCTGGACCCGTAGTTTTTCTGGACCCGTATTTAGGCGCGTAGCTCAGCTGGTTAGAGCACTACCTTGACATGGTAGGGGTCGTTGGTTCGAGTCCAATCGCGCCTACCAATCTCTCAAGCAGTTAACTTTCTCTTCGCCTTCGGTTCCGGCGCGGCTTCGCTTTCTTGCGCCCGGCGCGGGCCGGTTTGCTCGGGGATTCCCGTGCTCAATCCATGGTAGTCCGTGCGCCGGGGATGGATGACCACGACGCCCTTGTCCGTGATCACGTATTCGCGAATGTCTTTGCTGTGGTTGCCGCCGCGCTTTTTGATGACGACCATGAGCTTGCGCAGCTGGCCGTCGATCTCGGCATAGCGAAGCCGAATGATGTCGTCGGTGAGAAATGAGATCACGTAATGGCTGAACGGCAACGCGGTAAAGGTATCCTCCACCTCGACGGTGCTGAGAATCGTGACGCCGGCTCCGGTCAACGCCCCGATCATCCGATAAAGCGACTCGCGAAAGTCGATGCGGAAGCCAGGGGCCAGCGCCATCTCGAAGCCGACCAGTGAATCGATCACCAGCCTTTTCGCGCCGACTCTCTTGATGGCGTCCAGAATCTCCTGCATCGTTTCATCCACCGAAAGGTCGAGTGGACGAAGGTAAAGGATCTCCAGCGCTCCCTTCCGTTCAGCCGCCCTCAGTTGCAACCCGAAGAGGCTTGCGCGCTGAGTGTAGCCCTCCGGGCGTTCTTCAAAGATCGCCATGATCCCCGTTTCTCCGTGGCGCAGCCCTTCGGCGATGAATTGCGTTGCCAAAGCCGACTTGCCGGTGCCCGAAGGCCCGGCCACCAGGAGACTGTCGCCTTCGAAGATGCCCCCGCCCAGCATTTTGTCCAATTCCGGAACGCCAACAGAAATGTGCCGACGGCGCGACGGGGTCTTTTTGTCGCCGGTCAATCCCAAGGTGCGCGAGAAGGCTTGCAACCCATCGTCATTTATGCGGATGGTGTGTAAGCCCGGCACCGTCGCCTGGCCGCGCAGCTTCAGGACATGCAGCTTTCGCAAGACGGAATTTCTCTCCGTCACCTGGGAGAGCCAGAAGATGCCATCCACCATGGTAAACAGCGGATCGCCTTGGATTTCCTCTGCGACATATTCGCCGACCAGAAACGACGTGGCCTGCCAACTGGTCAGAAACTGGGCGAGGCGGTGGAGGAAAGATTGCACCTCTACCTCTCCGAGCTCGCTGCTTGCTTTTCGCGCCAAGGTCCGAAAAGAATCTAGCAGTATGACGCCCGCGTCGGTCGCCTTGACCTGCTTGATGATCTCCTCCAGCACGGCATTCAAGTCCTTCTCCAGCACCATGTCGGACAGATTGCAAAACCGGATGCTCTTGCCCAGCTTGGATTCGTCAAAGAAGGAATACTGTTGCTGATAGCGCAGCATCTTGAGGACGGGTTCGCCAAGGACGGTGAAATAGAGCGCCGGTTTCCTCGGCGTCCCATTGGCGAAGGCTATTTGATGTGCCAGCGTGGTTTTCCCGGAGCCCGGCGCACCGCCAATCATGTTGAAAGAAAACTCCGGAATGCCGCCGCCAAGGATGTCGTCGAGCCCGCGCACGCCGGTGGGTAGTTTATGAACTGCAACCTTGTTCGATTTGCTCATGACCGTCCGCGGCATAGTATTTCGGGCCGCCTTATTTTTCCTCTTCATGAGCTTCTCCGTTGCTGAGATCAAGATCGCCGAGCGAAAGTTCCGGCCAGGTATCGAGCACCAGGCGCAAGGTTAATCCGACGCCAATCAACGCAACCAGCGTTCCAAGCAGCTGGGCCAATAGAACGACCTTGCCCTCGGCAAATTGCCCCGGGGCGAGTTGTGCGTGTTCCTCGAATCCTGTCAAAGAGCCGTCCGCTTTCACGTGCACCGCGCGCAGCCAGCGGACCTCCTCGGCGCCAATAGTAATCGCGCGCGAAAGGAGGCCCCGGAGACCGCCGATTCCCATCAGGTTCACCAGTTGCGGGCGCAACTCATCGATCACTTGAAGAGTGGGCTGCCCTGCTCCGTCGGACGGGTTGCTTCGCAGGGAGCTTTCATGAGCCAGGAGACGCTGGGCAAAACGCCTCAATTGCGTAGATACCTTGCTCATTGCAAAATTCGCCGGGCGTTCCTGGGGCACAGCTGCTGGTGCACGGAATGGTGCAGATTGCAGACCGCGGTCTGCGAGATCTGCGTGATGAGCGCCTGCGTGAAGTTCAGCAGGGTCACCTGCAGGGCGCCCCTTCGGCAAAGTGAGTCTTCAGCGTCTGCGCAGGCACGTACGGGGACGTACATGTGTTCGGCTGCGGGATTGTCCGCCTCCGGCGCCGGGCCGGATATCGGGTATTCCCGATACCGGCTACTCGAGCCTCGTCAGGCCATGGCGAATGGCGAATTTGACGAGCGTCGGCAGGTCTTCGATACCGAGCTTTTGCATTGCCCGCGCGCGATAGGTTTCGACCGACCGTGGCGAAAGGCCCAGGAGCGAGCCGGCCGCGGCGTTGGACTTGCCGTCGGCGATCAGCTGCAGGACCTCGCGCTCGCGGACAGTCAGGCTGGCAAGCGGATCCTGACCCGTCCTGCGCACGGGCGCGTCGCCCAGGTAGCGCTTGCCTTCGATGATCGCGCGCACTGCCTTGAGCAGTTCCGGCCCTGCCGAGTTCTTGGGGACATAGGCCACTGCCCCGGCGCGCAGCGCCTGGTCCATGTAGTGCCGCGAGACGTGCGCCGACAAAATCAAGATCCGGGTCGACGGCGAGGTTTCGCGGATGCGGCGCGTAGTTTCGATGCCGTTCATCGCCGGCGTGTTGACATCGATGATGGCAACGTCGGGGCGCAGCTTGGCGAGGCGCACCACTTCCTCGCCGTTAACGGCGCGGCCGACGACTTTCAGATCGCCTTCCGCCTCCAGCAGCGAGCGCACGCCGTCGAGCAGGATGGCATGGTCGCCGGCGAGCAATACGCTGATGGTTTTCTTCTCCTTTCGCGGCATTTTTCCCGATCGCGGCGGGATTTGGAGTCCGCGAATGGTAGGGGTGCCGCGGTGGATGCGATATCGGGAAACCCCGACTACTCGAGCGTCGTCATCCCGTGGCGAATGGCGAATTTGACGAGCGTCGGCAAGTCTTCAATGTCGAGCTTTTGCATCAGGCGCAGGCGGTAGGTTTCGACCGACCGGGGCGAAAGACCCAGGATGGCGGCGGCCTCCGCGTTCGATTTGCCGTTGACGATCAGCGGAAGGATGTCGCGCTCGCGCGCCGTCAGGCGCGGGATGCCGGATGCGGTACCTTCGCCGTGTAACTTGTACGCGACGCCTTCGCCGACGAAGCGGCGCCCGGCCGCTACGGCTCTCACGGCCCGCACCACTTCGTCCCCCGCCGATTCCTTCAGCACGTAGCCACGCGCGCCCGCGGCGAACGCTTCGCGAGCCATCTCCGTGGACGAGTGCATCGAGAGCATCACTACCCCGGTCGCGGGTGCATGGTCCAGGATGCGCCGTGTCGCTTCGAAACCGTTCATGTCCGGCATCGAGATGTCCATCACCACGATGTCGGGCTGCAGCCCGGCCGCTTGCTTGACGGCCTCGACCCCATCGTCGGCAGCCCCGATGACCTTGATGTCGGTGTTGGCTTCCAGCAGTCGCCGCACGCCGTCGCGCAGCACGCCGTGATCGTCGGCGAGCAGAACGCTTATGACCATTTGTCCTTGGAGACCAGGACCTCGATGCGGGCTCCGGTGCCCGGGGTGGAGTGCACGCGAAGCTCGGCCCCTATGGAGAGCGCACGCTCGTACATGATCATCAGTCCCCAGCCCGATTTCTCGTCGCGCCGGGCCGGGCGCGTGATGTCGAAACCGCGCCCGTCGTCGGCAACGGCCATGACGATCTCGCCCGCGCGCGCCTCGAGCGTCACCCACACCTTGGCCGCCTTGGCGTGCTTCGAAACGTTGGTCAGCGCCTCGAGGTAGCTCCGCAGGAGCGCGTCTTCCACCCTTGGCGACGGTCTCGGCAGCTTGTCGTTCGCGGAAACCGCCGACGCAATGCCGGTGCGCGCTTCGAAGGCCGCGGCATGCCAGCGCAACGCGGCGGGCAGGCCGAGCTCCTCGAGGCCTGGGGGGCGGAGCTGCGCCATGACGCTGCGGACCGCCTCGACGCTCCGTCTGACGAGCGCGGAGGCATTCGAGAGCCGCTCGGAGCCGTCGGACGGCGCGCCCGGAGGCAACTGGCTTCGCAGCAGGGCGAGCTCGGTATTCACGGCGGCAAGGTCCTGTCCGACGATGTCATGCAGCTCGGCGGCGAGCGCGCGGCGCTCCTCGTCCTGGATCTGCATCAGGCGGGCCGACAGGCGCTTGACCTCGTCCGAGGCCTGATCCAGCTCCGCGATGCCTTCCCTCACCCGCTTCTCCGAAACCGCCGCCCGGAAGGCGTCGTTGGCCGATATGAGCAGCGTGCCGAGGAGGAACAGCACGCTAAATGCGCCAATCGGGCCGTCAAGACCAGCCGGGTTGATGGTCCAGCGCGGATGGGCTGTGCCAACGCTGCCCGGCGCAAATTCCGCCGCCGCCATGCCGACGTAGTGCATCCCGAAGATGGCCGCACCCATGATCACGGCGCTGCCTGCCTTTTTTTGAAAGGCGGAAAAGATCGTCTCCATGCGCAGCCGGTGCGAGCACCATAGGGATATGACGGCGGCAACGAGGGCGATCAGGATCGACAGCGCGAGCAGCCAAGGCTGATAGCGGATCCGGGGTTCTACCTGCAACGCTTCCAGGCCGATGTAGTTCATCGAAACGATGCCCACGCCGACCAGCAGACCGCCGCCCACCAGCCCACCCATGCCCAACGACTCGCGGCTCCCGAAAACCAGCCCGAACCCGGAAACGATGATCGCCACCAGAATGGCAAGGACGATGAACCGGATGTCGTAGGGAACATCGATCGGCAGGCGATAGGCAAGTATGCCGATGAAGTGCATCGACCAGATCCCCGTGCCGAGTGCGACAGCGCCGCCCGCGAGCCAGTACTTCTTGTTCTTGCGACGACGCGACGGCACAAGGCTCGACACCAGATCCAGCGCGACGAAGGACGCGATGATTGCGACGATGATCGAGAGCAGGATCAGCCAATAGTCGTGGGTTCCAGCCATAGTGTGAAGTTTATCGGGTGCTTCTGCCGACAGACTAGCCGCCCTGCATGGAAGATTTTGTCGATGCAGGACATACGGAGGTCCTGATTGTCGTTCCATGCCGACTCTACCGATGACCGCAGACTTCTGAGCTAGCTTCGCTTTTCCGTCCCCTCCAGCCACGCTAGCACCGCGCCGTTGCCGACCACCATCAGCTTTCCGCGCAAACCCTGTTTCGGCGGACAAGCTGACCGCTCTGGACAATTTTCGTTTTGAAAAGCGCTATTCACTGGATTTCGCGTCCCAGCGAATGCCCGAAGAAGGCGCTGGGCTTGGACTACGACGGTGCCGATTTCACGCATGTGAAGAACCTCGTTAAGTTCGAAGTGCTGATGACGAGCTTCGGGCTGGACACGGATCCTGCTCTCGTGAACATCGGCAGGGCCGGTACATTTCCTCGACGTGGGTGGCATACCCGTGCCGGACGCCAAGGGACTGGAGACGATGCTCAAGGGCGCAAAGGAGAAAGCCCGGAGCGACGATGCGCTGCTGTCAGAGGCAATGCGGGACCTTCGACAACTTCTATTCCGCGTATCGAAGTCAAAGGGGGAAGAGCAGAGAGCCGCTGAGCGGGACTCCTGCGCCTGGCGCATGCTAAGCTGGGGCGCATGAAGCTCCGGGCGCCGGCCTTCGTCGCGCTTCTCTTCTCGGCAACGCTCGCCTGGGCCCAGTTCCCTACGCGGCCGGTCACGATCATCGTGCCGATCCCGCCCGGCGGGGCGCCCGACATCGCGGCGCGGGTGCTCGCGGACAAGCTCGGCCAGACGCTTGGCCAGCCGGTGGTGGTGGAGAACCGCGCCGGCGCAAACGGCAACATCGCGAATGAGCTGGTCGCGAAGGCGCAGCCCGACGGCTACACGCTCGGGCTCCTCGCCGACAGCCAGATCGCGATCAACCCGCACCTCTACAAGATGCCGATCGACACGCTGCGCGATCTCGTCCCGGTGTCGCTGGTCGCCGCGAACCAGTTCGTGCTCACGATCCATCCGTCGCTGCCGGTGAAGACCTTCCCCGAGTTCATCGAGTACGCGCGCAAGGCCAACCCGCCGCTTGCCTATGCCTCGGGCGGCAATGGCAGCCAGCACCATCTCACCATGGAGATGCTGAAGCGGCGCGCCGGCATCAATCTCCTGCACGTACCGTACAAGGGGGGCGCCCCGGCGGCGGCCGCCACGGTGGCGGGCGAAACCGTCGCGATGTGGTCGGGCAGCTCCAACGCGCCGCAGATCAAAGCCGGGCGGCTGCGTCCGCTCGCCGTCTCGGGCGCCAAGCGCTCGCCGCAATACCCGGATCTGCCGACGATCTCGGAGTTCTACCCGGGCTTCGAGAACTCCATCTGGCTCGGCCTGTTCGGGCCGGCCGGCATACCCGAGGCCACCCTCAATCGGCTGAGGGCCGAGGTGACTCGGGCGCTGGAATCCCCCGACGTCAAGGACAAGCTCAATCGCGCCGGCGGCCTCGATCCGTACATCGCGAACCCGGACGAGTTCGCCGCGCTCATCCGCCGCGACTACGCGAAGTACGCGAAGGTCGTGAAGGACATCGGCATCAAGGTGGATTAGATTTTGTAGCTTTCGCGCGTCTCGGGCGCGAACAGCTCTTCGACCCGCAGCCGGCGCGGCGTGACGCCTTGCTCGTGCGCGTACTGCACGAAGGCTTCAAGCGTCGGCCGGTTCGGCTCGATTCCGTAAGGCCAGAAGTCCTCGCCGGCAAGCTCGCGCCAGCGCCGCGCGTGCTCGGCGAGCCAGGGCATCGGCACGTGCGAAAGTCCGATCTCGACCAGGCGCTGCGCGCTCTCGCGCTTGGCCGCTTCGAAGGCCTTGAAGAGGTTCATGGCGATCCAGCGGTCGCGCTCGTAGGCGTCCGCGCGCAGCACGACGACGTGCATGATCGGATAGATGCGGGTCTTGCGGAAGTACGCCTCTTCCAGCTCCCGGTAGTTCTCGAACAGCCGCCTGCCTCCGGGATTGCGCGCCGAGATCACCGCGTCGAGCTCGCCGCTCGCGAGCATCCCGGCGAGGCTCTTCTCCGGGAGCGCGGTGATGCGCACGCCCTCGGGCAGGTGGAGCTTCACCTTTTCCATTCGCCCGGGCTGCAGCACGCCGGCCTGGTACCACTGGACGCGCGCGAGGTCGACGCCGTACTCGTGGTGCAGGAGACCGCGCACGTAGATGCCCGCGGTCTGCGCCCATTCCGGGATTCCCACCTTGCGGCCTTCGAGATCCTGCGGCTGCTTGATGGTCGATTTTTCCGCGAGGTAGATCGCCGAATGGCGAAACACCCGGGACGGAAACACCGGGATCGGCATGATGCCGGGCGCCGCCTGCGCCATCAGCGACACGGTCTTGCCGAACGACATCTCCGAGGCGTGCCACTCGCGGAACTTGGTGAAGCGGAAGAAGATCTCCTCGATCGGCAGCTCGAGAACGGTGAGGTCGATGCCCTGCGGCGCGAGGCCACGGACGTGGTCGTAGGGGTTGATCGCGAGGGTGAGAGGAAAATTCATCGGTGCAGAAGAGGCTTTTTTACCATGATAGTATGAAGGCTCTCGTGCCTGATGCCTAACATCCGTCTCCCCGACGGCTCGCAGAAATCCTTTTCCGGGCCCGTAACCGCCGCCGAGGTCGCGCAGTCGATCGGCGCCGGTCTTGCGCGCGCCGCGCTCGCGGCGAAGGTCAACGGCAAGCTCGTCGACCTGTCGCATCGCATCGACTCCGACGCCGACCTGGCGATCGTCACCGAGCGCGACGCCGAAGGCGTCGACATCCTGCGCCACTCCACCGCGCACCTGCTCGCGCACGCGGTGAAGGAGCTCTTTCCGGAGGCGCAGGTCACCATCGGCCCGGTGATCGAGAACGGGTTCTACTACGACTTCTCGTACAAGCGAGCCTTCACCCCCGAAGACCTCTCCCAAATAGAAAAAAGAATGACGGAGATCGCAAGACGGGATCTCCCGGTGCAGAGGAAGGAAATGAAGCGCGACGCGGCCGTGGCGTTTTTCAACTCCATCGGGGAAAAATACAAGGCCGAGATCATCGCCTCCATCCCGGAGAAGGACACGATCTCGCTCTACGGCGAGGGCGACTGGATCGACCTCTGCCGCGGGCCGCACGTCCCGTCCACCGGCAAGCTGAAGGTGTTCAAGCTGATGCGCGTGGCGGGCGCCTATTGGCGCGGCGATTCGAAGAACGAGATGCTCCAGCGCATCTACGGCACGGCCTGGGGAAAGAAGGAGGACCAGGACGCGTACCTCAAGATGCTCGAGGAGGCCGAGAAGCGCGACCACCGGCGCCTCGGCACGCAGCTCGACCTCTTCCACATGCAGGAGGAGGCGCCCGGCCTGGTGTTCTGGCATCCCAAGGGCTGGGTGATCTGGCAGGCGGTGGAGCAGTACATGCGGCAGGTGTACCGCGACAACGGCTATCGGGAAGTGCGCGGCCCGCAGATCATCGACCGCAGCCTCTGGGAGAAGACGGGGCACTGGGAGAACTTCAAGGAGAACATGTTCACCACTTCATCGGAGAACCGCGACTACGCGATCAAGCCGATGAATTGCCCGGGGCACATCCTGATCTACAACAAGGGCGTGAGGAGCTACCGTGATCTTCCGCTGCGCTACGGCGAGTTCGGCTCCTGCCACCGAAACGAGCCTTCCGGTTCGCTGCATGGCCTTATGCGCGTGCGGGGCTTCGTGCAGGACGACGGCCACATCTTCTGCACCGAGGACCAGATCCTTCCCGAGTGCGTCGCGTTCACCGCGCTCCTGCAGATGGTCTACCGCGACTTCGGCTTCACCGACGTGATCTACAGGGTGGCCACGCGGCCCGCCAAGCGCATCGGCTCGGACGAAAGCTGGGACAAAGCGGAATCTGCTCTGAAAGAAGCATTGCGCCGCTCCGGGATTGATTTTTCGGTTTCACCCGGCGAGGGGGCGTTCTACGGCCCCAAGATCGAGTACTCGCTGAAGGACGGCATCGGCCGGGTCTGGCAGTGCGGCACCATGCAGGTCGACTTCAGCATGCCGGGGCGTCTCGGGGCCGAGTACGTGGCCGAGGACAACACCCGCCGCACGCCGGTGATGCTGCACCGGGCAATCGTCGGCTCCATGGAGCGCTTCATCGGCATCCTGATCGAGCACCATGCGGGGGCCTTTCCGCCGTGGCTCGCTCCGGAGCAGGTGGTGGTCATGAGCATTACCGAGCGCCACGCCGGCTACGCCCAGAGTGTCAAGGAAAACCTGACAAAACAGGGCTTTAGAGCTTCCGCGGATTTGCGAAACGAGAAGATCTCCTATAAGATTCGCGAACATAGCCTGCAGAAACTGCCCTACCAACTGGTGGTCGGGGACAAGGAAATGCAGGCCGTAACGGTGGCCGTGCGTACGCGAAGCGGCGAAGACCTCGGGGCGATGAGCCTGGACGCCTTCACCGCGCGCCTCCGGAGTGAGGCGTCAGCGCGCTAGCACGGCCAATTTTTTCAACGCACTGAGGAGCCTTTCACCCATCGCACTCGACAACAGGTCGCAACGCATCAACCGGGAAATCACCGCCCCGGAGGTGCGCCTGGTAGCGGACAACGGTGACCAGCTCGGCATCAAGACCGTTGTGGAGGCTCTGCGCCTCGCCGAGGAAGCCAACGTGGACCTGGTGGAGATCGCGCCGCTCGCGGTGCCTCCGGTCTGCAAGCTGATGGACTACGGCAAGTTCCGCTATCGCGAGCAGAAGAAGGCCCACGAAGCCAAGCTCAAGCAGAAGCAGATCCAGGTCAAGGAGATCAAGTTCCGCCCCGGAACCGACGAGGGCGACTACAAGATCAAACTCGGCAAGCTGGTTCAGTTCCTGGAGGAAGGCGACAAGGCGAAGGTGACGCTGCGCTTCCGCGGGCGCGAGATGGCGCACAAGGAGTTCGGCGAGCGGCTGCTGCAGCGAGTGCAGAAGGATCTCGACGCCGTGGGTTTGGTCGAGCAGTTCCCGCGGCTCGAAGGAAGGCAGATGGTGATGGTGCTCGCGCCCAAGAAGAAGGGCGTGCCGCCACCTAAGGAGAAGCCGAAGAAGCCGGCTGCCGGGCCGGACAAGCCCAGGCCGGCGCCGAAGGTTGCAGCAAAACCCGCCTAGCCGCGGGTTACAAGTGATGGCCGTGGCTTCAAGCGTCCGTACCCGTCTGCAAAAGGCGCAACTACAGGACCGCCCGGCGTCATACGAAAAGAGAGAGGGAAGTTGTCATGCCCAAGATGAAGTCCAAGCGCGGCGCCGCCAAGCGCTTCAAGGTACGCGGCAGCGGCTCGATCAAGCGCGCGGGCGCCTACAAGCGCCACATCCTCACCAAGAAGACCACCAAGCGCAAGCGCCACATGCGGCGCCGGACCGGGGTCGACCACACCAACGCGGCGGCGATCCGTTCCATGCTGCCGTACTCGTCGTAGGAGCGCGCCATGCCGAGAGTCAAGCGTGGAGTAGTGGCGCGCGCGCGCCACAAGAAGGTCCTCAAGCAGGCGAAAGGCTTCCGCGGCCGCAGGAAGAACGTCTACCGCATCGCCAAGCAGGCGGTGATGAAGGCCGGGCAGTACGCCTACCGCGACCGCCGCCAGAAAAAGCGCGTGTTCCGCGCCCTGTGGATCGCGCGGATCAACGCGGCGGTGCGCGAGCTCGGAATGTCCTATAGCGTGTTCATGGCCGGGCTCAAGCGGGCGAATATCGACATCGACCGCAAGGTGCTCGCCGACCTGGCGGTCGCCGACAAGGCGGCCTTCGCAAAGATCGCAGGCCAGGTCAAAGCCAGCCTCGCGCACTGAGGGTTTGCACGACGGGCTTGGACGACCTTCAGGGCATCGTCTCGCGCGCGCTCGCCGCGTTCAGCGCGGC